>NZ_JACHFL010000036.1 GCF_014201875.1 Deinococcus humi
GCCACCACGCTGATGTACGTCGAGCGCTGGGGCAATTTCTCGCTGTCCTGCGCGCCGACGTACTACTTCGGGCGGGCACGCTTCAACAACTGGTCTCACACCAACCTGGGCTTGGTGGACGGGCGCAAGGCCATTGCCTTCTCGTGCAACCCGTGGTACTACGACTCGGCGGTGCGGGCCACGCCGGGGGTGTACTCGCGTCAACTCAAGTCTCGCCTGACTGAACTGGGCTACAACCGCCCCACCGGTCTCGAGATCGTGGGTGAGAAGACCGGAACCCTGACCGATATTGACGATTACAACACGCCCGAGCGTCCATGGTATCCGGGATCAGGCCTGAATATGAGCATCGGTCAGGGCGACGTGCTGGTCACGCCCGCGCAATTGATCAAGGTGCTGTCCACGGTCATCAACGAGGGCCAGGAGCGTCCGCTGACCGTGATTCAGACCGAGGGCGGCAAATCCCCCGCGCGGCCCGCACCCACCAGCGTGCTCCAGAACGGCAACACCGATGTGTTCAGGTTCGTCAAGGAGGGGATGGACTGGACGGTCAGCATTCCCGGCGGCACTGCCAGTACCAAGCTGGGGAAGAACCTCTTTCCGGTGGTTACGGCAGGGAAGACCGGCACTGCCGAGAATGGCGTCAGCGCCCGCCCAGACAAGGGCTACGCCTACACCCACGCGTGGTACGAGGGCTACGGTCCGGTCAATGACCCCACCTTCGCCGTGGTGGCCTTTTTCCAGAACGGCGGCGAGGGCTACGGCCCTGGCATCAACGCCGTCAAGCGCATGTTCGCTGCCCGCTGGTGCGTCAATCTGGACGACAGTCCCAGACTCAGTGCCCTTCCGCTGGATCAGCAGCAACCCTGCCTGGGCGAGCTGGATCACATGCGCGAGGTCTACAAGATTCGCGCGGAGCGCGAGACCGCGGCAGAACAGCCGTAGCCCCTGAAGGCCTGTCGAGGCCAGCCCATTCGTAGGAACGCAGCATTTCGTCGTGTTGCCTTCACTGCGTCTGGACAGGCCTTCAGCGCACGCTGCAGGTGAACTCCGGCACGCTGCGGCACACGATGGTGGTGTCCTCGCGGACCTTGACGCGCACCAGCAGGGTTTCAGTCCGCAGGGCCGGGTCCAGTGGCACCACGTTGATGTTGTTTACGCCGGGGAGGACCCGCACGCGCAGCGGCGTTGTACCCGCGCCCTGCCCATTGATCAACACGCGGGCGGGCCTGTCGCTGTCCACCCGCAGGATGCCCGTCTCAGGCCGCAATTCGGCCGTGACCCTGACGGTGGCGTCTGGTTGGACATTGACAGCCTGCGATACGGTGTCGAAGCCTGAGCGCGACACCGATACCGTCACCTGTCCCTCGGGAACGTCGCGCAGAGTCAGTGGGGCGGTTCCCACGCGGCGGCCGTTGATCCGCACGTCTGCGCCGGGGCGTGACGCCGTGACCTCCAGCGTCCCGAAATTCACCACGCGGTAGACCGTGGTGGACACGGTATAGCTTCCAGCGGGCAGGCCAGCCGCATTCTGCTGCACCACGCGCGCCACATCGTCCAGGGTACGTGCGCCCGCCGCTGCGCCCAGCTCAAGCGGGGCCAGGCTGGTCACAGTGAAGACCTGCGTGAAGCCCGCCGTTGCTGGCAACGCCAAGGACACCGGAGTGTCTGCTGAAACGGCGCCCACCGGAATGATCTGGGCGCCACCGGACTGCGGCACCACCACGGCTGTCACAAAGGCAGGCCGGTCGCTGCGAATTTGCAGGGCTGCCGGGCCAGGCGCCCGGTAGAGCCCACTTTCGCCGGTGGCCGCCGCCACGGGGGCAGGGGTCAGGGTGGCCTGCACCTGCACCTGTGCTCCAGCCTGCGCCCGCAAGGGTGCAGGCACACAGGCGACCAGCAGGCCGGTGAGCAAGGTGCCCAGAGACAGCAGGCGGACGGCGCGGGGAGTCATGCCTACAGCATAGGAGATTGCCACCGCGTCAATCGGCATCCACACACCAAAAAACTGACCCCGGAAACAACCGGAGTCAGCAGGAGTGTCCTGGGTTCAAAAGGTTCAGGGCAGACGCTTCATGATGGCCTGCAGGCTCTCGCTATCGGCCCAGCCCATGCCTTTTTCCACGTACATACGGGTCATGTCGGTGTCACCGCGCTGGAGGGCCAGGTAGGCCAGCTTGGCGGCGCTCAGGGAGGCCCACTGCTTCTCGGTGTCGTTCAGCTCGCCCAAGCGGGTCCAGGCGTTGTAGGCGTTGATCCACCACTGGGTCTTGGTGTAGAGCTGTGCCAGGTACGCGTTGTAGTCGCGGTTGGTGGCTTCCATGCTGGCGGCGTAGTACGAGTGGTCCACGGCGGCCTTCCACAGCGTGCGGTCATAGAACGACACCGGGTAGGCCACGTCAGCCTGCACGGCGTATTCCTGCGCCTTGGTGTAGTTCTCAGCGGCGCTCATGGAGGCCGGAGCGGCCATGGGCGTCGTGGCAGGGGCGGTGGTGGTGTCCTGCGCGGCGGCCAGGCCAGTCAGCGCAAACGCGGTCAGCATGAGAATCTTCTTCATAACGTCGGTCATCTTAGGCCGTACCCTGGCAGGCGTCCACGTCCCTCCCCACCGATTCAACGTTGCGTAAAGGCAATGTAAAGGAGCTTACCTTCAGATGAGGAACCCCCTGTCCAGCCCCCCCGGAAAATCCATCGTTCTGACACTCGGTTTACTGTGCTCTGGCGCAGTTTTCTCAGGTGCCCAGGCCCAGGCCGTCCCGGCCCAGAGTGCCCCCGCCGCCCTGCCCGCCTCCCAGTTCAAGGCCCCCAAAATCGACTGGTCCAAGGAGTTGCGCGTGATTTCAGGCGTCTCGGTGGCGCCGGGTGGGGACCTGGTGTTCATTGGGAGCGACGCCCGCATCCACCGCACCGATGCCGACGGTAACGAGCGGTGGAACTATGCGGCGGGTGATCTGGGGCGCGCGTACCCGGTCATCACCCCGCAGGGCGGCGTGATTGCGGCCAGTTACGACGACTCGGTCTACGCGCTGGACCCGGCGGGCAAACTGCTGTGGAAGATCCGATTGGACGGCGATATCTTCGCCACCCCTGCCCTGCGTCCCGACGGCAGCGTGATCGTTGCCACAGCTGGTGGCACCGTCCATGCCCTGAGCGCCGAGGGCAAGACGCTGTGGACCTTGAAGGCCGGAGCGCCGGTGTTCAGCAGTCCGGCCATCGCGCGGGACGGCACCATCTACCTGGGCACCCAGGGCAGTCAATTCCTTGCGCTGACCCCGGACGGCAAGCTGAAATGGAGCTTTCGCGCTGGCTCGCTGGTGTTCAGCAGTCCAGCCATCGATGCGGCCGGCAACCTCTATTTCGGCTCCAGTGACCGCAAGCTGTACTCGCTGGACCCGGCGGGCGGACTGCGCTGGACCCGGCAGACCGGACTGTTCGTGAATGCCAGCCCGATCGTGACCAGCAAGGGGCTGGTGGTGGTGGGCAGCTACGACGGTAGGGTCTATGCGGTGCGGGCGGACGGTCAGGATGCCTGGACCTACGTCGCCGGAGCGCCCGTCACCGCTCCTGCCGCCGAACTCAGCGATGGGACGGTGGTCGTGCCCGATCTGGGCGGCACGCTGCATGCCATCGGCACGGCGGGCCAGCCCCTGTGGCAACTGGGAACCGGCAAGAAGATGGATCTGGGCGTCACGGTCAGCGACGCGGGCACGCTGTACTTCGTGACCGAGGGTGGACGGCTGAACGCTCTGAAGGGCCAGCGTCCGCTGGCGGTGGGGCCGTGGACCACCTTCCATGCCCAGCCCAGCGCCGTGGGACGCGCGCCCAGCCCGCAGGAACTGGAGGCGGCCACTCAGTCACGCCAGCGCGCCGCAAGTGCAGTGCTGGCCGCCCTCACGCCGCTGGCCCCGGTGGCCACCGCTCCCGCCCCTGCGCCCACAGCGCCCGTCCCCACTGCGCCGACAGCGCAGGTGCCGCCTGCCAATTCGGCCCCCTCGCAACCGGCGTCGCCACAACCTGCCCCCCCCGCCCTACCGCAGCCCATTCCGGTGCTGACGCCGCAGCAGCAGGCCATTGTCGCCGCCGGCGTGGCCCGCGCTGAGAACGGTCAGATCTACCTGCCGCTGAGCTCAAGTGCCGGAGCGCTGGGCCTGGCCGTCAGCAGCGTGACGCCGCGCACCGCCAACGTTCTGGTGGACGGCTCCCTGCTGCCCGTGACCGTGCGGGTCTTCAACAATGTGCCCTTTGTGCCGCTTGCGGCGCTGGCCGGCCTGCCCACCACGGCTGCCCGACTGGACCTGAGTCCCGCACCGGCCGTGACCCTGACCCGCGCGGGCCAGGACATCACTTTCCCCATTAGCTTGGTCCAGCTCGTACCCCTGCGTCAGAAGCCGGAATTTCCAGGTGTGCTGAAGAAGTAGCGCCCCCGGGCCGCTTGAAGAATGGGAACACCCGCCGGTCATGGCGGGTGTTTCTTGTGCCAACAGGCCGCTGATTCAGCTGGAGCGCTTCAACCGGATATTGTCACCCTCATTGCTCGCCTGTCTATTGCCGGCGCGCCTGATCGGGAACCAGCAGGGTTCGGAGGGCCAGATTGCCGCCCCACACGCCCCGCAGACCGTTCTGAATCGCCGAGTCACGCACTGCCACGTACAGTGCGGGCGGCATATTGACCGATGGGTAGACGCCGGTGGGTCCCGTCGGTGTGACGCGCAGATCCAGCGGAAAACCCAGCGCCACGGTAGCGATCAGCACGCCGCCAAGAGCCAGCCCGCCCACCCCACCGGCCAGCAGATGCCACGGCTCTACCGCCGGATGAGGCAGCAGTCGAGAGATCACCACGGCGCTGCCCAGGCCCAGCACGGTCGCTGCCACGGCACTGATGAGCGGGCTCCCTAGCGCCCCCACCAGAAAACAGATGGTGACGCCCAGCAGACCCCAGGCCAGTCCGGCCAGACCGCGCCGCGCTCCCAGCGCGGTCATCACGGCCCACAGGGTCACGAGCAGGGCATCGAACCAGGTCATCACGCCCACGAGTGTAACGGCCCGGCCCTTACAGATTGTTTGCAAGCCTCTCAGGTTTGTGTGCCCAACTCCGTGAGGACGGTGGATAACAACCTGCCGCAGGCCGCGGTACCCAGGAGGTAAAGGTAGGCCTCCTTCCTCATCTTCTCTCCGGATGGGCCTAGACTGAACCCTATGATTCGTGTGCTGCTCGTCGATGATCACGCGCTGTTTCGCCAGGGTCTGCGCAGCCTGCTGGAGTCGGAGGGCATGCGTGTGATTGGCGAAGCCGCAAACGGACGCGAGGCCATCCGCTACGCGGCGGATACCCACCCCGACGTGATCCTGATGGACATCCAGATGCCGGAGCTCGACGGCGTCAAGGCCACCCAGAGCATCCTGGAAATCGATCCCAACGCCCGCGTCATCATGATCACCATGTACCGCCAGGACCGCTACGTCTTCGAGGCCGTCAAGGCGGGGGCGCGCGGTTACATCCTCAAGGACGCCGACGCCGCCACACTACTTGACGCCATCAATCGGGTGGCCGGGGGCGAGGCGCTGCTGGACGCAGATATGGCCCAGAACGTCCTTGACGACTTCCGGGACAAACGTGAGGAGCTGCCCAGTGAGAAGCACGCGGACCTCAATGAACGCGAGACCATGATTCTCAAGCTGCTGGCCCAAGGCTTTTCCAACCAGGACATCGCCCTGCGCCTGGATATCAGCGAGAAGACGGTGCGCAACCGCCTGTCGGAGATCTTCACCAAGCTACAGCTCAACAACCGCACGCAGGCTGCGCTGTACGCGATCCGCGAGGGCATCGCCAACCTTGACTAGGCGGCGTGGGCGAAGTGGGGCAGACGTTCACGTTCCCAGCGTCGCTGGCCCCGTCACTTTCCGGGCGGGTTGCGAACGGGAGTGGGTGCTGAACAGTGCGGAGGCTGATCTGGCCTACACCGAACAGGCATTTCCCGAATGCCCGTCCTGCCCCCATCGCGTCGAACCGGAGGGTGGGCCACCGTTCTGTACCCTGCGTCCCCGGAGCGCGCCGCACCCCTTCGCCGCACTGGCCGGGCTGATCATTCCAGAGTAGGGTGGCTGGAATGGCAGAACAGCAGTTGCGGACCCCCTCTCCCTTCCTTTCCGATCTTCGTGCCCAGGGCTATGCGGGGGAGGTGGGGCTTCGCGTCTGCGATCTCGCGGGGCAGGAATTGTTTGCGCTGAATCCGGAGCGGGTTTTCCCGGCCGCCAGCACGATCAAGGTGCCGCTGTTGATCCTGGCGCTGGAATGGGTGCAGACGGGGCGACTACGCCTAGAGGACCGCGTCACCCTGGCGGCGTCTGATCGCGTGCCAGGTGCAGGCGTCCTGCACGAGCTGGGGCCTGGCCTGGCGCTCAGCTGGCTCGACGTGCTGACCCTGATGATCATCGTCAGCGACAACACTGCCACCAATCTGGTGATCGAAGTGCTGGGCGTGGAGGCCGTCAACGCCTGGCTGGACACCCACGGCTTCTCTCAGACCCGGCTGATCGGCAAGCTGCAACTGCCTCCTGCGGAACGCAACGCCGCCCAGCGTCGGGGGGAGCGCAACCGCACCAGCGCGCTGGAACAGACTGACCTGCTGGGCCGCCTGGTGCGGGGCGAGCTGCTGGACGCGGCCCACACGGCCCTGGCCCTCGACATCCTGGAACGGCAGCAACTCCGGGATCTGATCGGGCGGGGGCTGCCGCGTGCGGAAAATGGGGAGCTCCTGTACCGTCTGGCCAGCAAGAGTGGCGAACTGGACGGCGTGCACCACGACGTGGGCGTGCTGTATACCCCGCGTCCCCTGCTGATTGCCCTGCTCACCGAGGGCGGCGCGGATCGCCGTGAACTGCCCGGCAACCGTGACGTGAATCTGCTCTCGGAAGCGCTGTGGCCGCTGCTGGCGACACTGGGTCAGGTCTTCACAAACGGGGACATTTAACCGCCCGGTCAGGCGCATCATGACACTTGCCGAAGTGTCGCTGGATCAGCCGTTCCAGAAGGCGCGCCGAGTGCGATGCAGACGGTATCAAGGGCCGCCGAGAGCGGGTTTGCTGCGTGCTATGCTGCTCGCCGATACGGTCTGATGAACAGCTTGTCGGCATAAGCCCTGAATGGTGCAGGACATCTGGCCATTTCATGTGTGAGGGAGAAAGAACGTGGAGAGAAACGACGCTGTAATGCCGTGGGTTGCCATCGTGTGTGCGGCCATCATGTGGATCCTGCTGCTGTTCCTGTTCAACAAGGAGACCGCGCCGGAACCGGTCACGGTCGACCCAGCCGTCGTGGCGAACATCAGCAAGGAATACCCGACGATTGGCAAGGAGATCTACACCTCTGCTGGGTGTGTGGGCTGCCACGGCGCGGAGGGTCAGGGCGGTGTGGGACCAGCGCTGGCCGGCGACGAGAAGATTCTGAAAGACCCGGTGTACGTACACAACATCGTGGTGAACGGCAAGGGGGCCATGCCCGCCTTCGGCGAGAAGCTCAAGGAAAACGAGATCTACGCCGTCGCCAACTATGTGCTGAACTCCTGGGGCAACAAGGAAGACGATCTGCTGACGCCGGCCACCGTGGCCGAGAGCCAGACCAAGGTCGATCCGGCCGTTCTCAAGAACCGCAGCCGTCTCGTGCCCGAGGACATCAAGCTCCCCGAGATCTTCCTGGCCACCTTCATCATGGTGCTGCTCACCTACGGTCTGATCGGACTGTATAGCGTCTGGACCGAGGGAACCGAGCTGCATCCCGGGATTCACAAGGTGCGTTCGACGCCTATCGCCATGCTGGGCATGGTCACCACGCTGGGCCTGATTCTCCTCTTCAGTGTGCTGTTCGCCCGTCAGATGGTCATTGACTACGCGGGCTGGGGTGCCAACGAACCCGTGATGCCCAACGTAACTGCTGAGGGCTTCTACGCCGCCATGATCATTCTGCTGCTGGCACTGGCCGTGGGCCTGTACAAGAAGTTCTTCATGGACGGCGAGGTGCTGGTCGAGGACGCGAGCGGCGAATTCCCCTGGTAAGCCCATCACTCAGCTCTGTGCCCCCTGCAATCTCTTTCAGTGAGGTTTGAACCATGACCCGTTACCGCAAACAGGACCCCGAAATGACCCGCCGCCGCTTTATCAACGCGGCCATGGGCACCACCGCCACCGTGGGCATCGTCAGTCTGGTCGGCGTTCTGGGCACCGCGAACCCGGTGTTCCGCCTGACCCGTGACAAGATGCCGCCCGTCGAGGGTGACGTGCTTGTTCACGCCTCGGCCAGTAAGGAAGGCGAGATCATCAAGCCCAGCGAACTCAGTGAGCAGCTGATCCGTGCCTGGCCGATGGGCAAGGACAAGGAAGGCAACAATCTGATCCGCAAGGGTGACCCCAACAACGTGCTGGCCGTGTTCCGTTACCCCAAGGGACAGATTGTTGCCCCCACCAACCTGGAAGCCACCATTGACGGCGAGATCGTGGCGTACAGCGATATCTGCACCCACGCAGGCTGCTCGGTCAGCGACGACGACCAGCAGGAAGGTCAGATGAAGTGCCCCTGCCACTCGGGTCAGTACGATCCCAAGCGCGGCTGCATTGTGGTGGGCGGTCCGCCACCGCGTCCACTGGCGCAGCTGCCGATCAAGATGGACGGCGACAAGCTGGTGGTGGCCGGATTCTTCCTCGAAAATCCGTACCCGTTTACGGAGGCCGAATGGGAAGCCCGCAAGGAAGCAGTCAAGGCGCAGCTCGCATGAACTCCACCTTCTCTCAGGGACAGCATAAGGAGAACAGCGCATGAACCAATGGCTCGACGAACGCCTGCACATCTCGCGCCTGAACGACAAGTTCCTGCGCAAAGCCTTCCCCGTTCACCACAGCTTCTTCCTGGGTGAAATCACGTTGTTCAGCTTGATCATCCTGATCATTACCGGGATCGTGCTGGCGCTGTCCTACGAACCCAGCAACAGCCTGATCGTCAACTCCTTCGATCCGGGCACCGCCGACAAGCCCAACCTGATACCGGCGGCGTACCACTCGGCTCTCAAGATCAATGCCATGCCCTTCGGGGACATGCTGCGCCGCGTCCATCACTGGACCGCCAACATCATGGTGGCCGCTGCCGTCATTCACATGATGCGGATCTACTTCACGGGCGCCTTCAAGAAGCCCCGCGAGATCAACTGGTGGATCGGCATGCTGCTGCTGATCTTCACCGCCCTGACGGCCGTGACCGGCTACATCCTGCCCTACGACAACTACGCCTACAACACGGTTAAGGTGGTCTACGGTATTGCCGCCTCGATCCCCTGGATCGGCAGCTGGCTGGCGCAGGCGGCCTTTGCAGGCAACTTCCCTGGTGAGGGCATCATCCCGCGTATCTACGGCTACCACATCATGCTGCTGCCGGGCATTCTGCTGGCCCTGACGGGCGCGCATATGCTGCTGATGATCAAGCAGAAGCACACCCAGCCCCAGTACGCCAAGCGGATTGCCTACAAGAAGATCGTCGGTGTGCCGCTGCTGACCCAGCAGACCCCCATCATGTTGATGCTGACGCTGCTGTTCGCCGGGATCGTGCTGCTGTTCAGCGCGTTTATTCCCGTGCACCCGGTCGAGTTCTTCGGGCCGCCCAGCACCACACCGATTCAGAACATCAAGCCTGACTGGTACCTCCTGTGGGTGTTCGGCGCGCTGGCGATCATCCCCAGTTTCGAACTCACCATCTTCGGCGGCATCATCGGCTCAGAATTTGTCGGCGCGATCCTGCTGCCCACCGTGGTCATCGCCGCGATGTTCGCCGTCCCCATGCTGGACCGCAGCAAGGACAACAACTACTACGCCGAGAACCCCACCAATCACCCCGTGCGACTGGCTATCGGGACCTCGTTCATGGCGCTGCTGATCATCATGTCGGTGGCCGGGTACAAGCCGGATCTGATCAGCGCCAACGTGTTGACGACCGGTAACGCCAATACCGTGCTGTGGATCCTGATGTTCGTGGTTCCCGCTGTGACTTACTTCGCCACCATTGGAATCGTGCGCGGCATTCGTGCCCTGCGCGAGGCCGACGAGCGCGAGTCGCTGGCGCACTCCACCGCAGCCGCCGACGACTGAACCCTGTTACCGTAACCGCCCCGGCACCTGGCCAGGTGCCGGGGCGGTTTTTCTTATGCTATGCCTGTGGAACATCTCGCTTATCACCTAGCCCGTGAAGCCCGTAGCCTTGGTCTGGAATCGACCGATCTAGAAGGGGTCAGCCCCGAAACCGTGGTGGCTTTTGCCCAGCGCGTATTGAGTGAGCTGGCAGCGCTAGGCCTGATCCATGGCAGGGAAGAGCTGGACTGCTGGGCCGTGCCGCGCAAGAGTGGGCATTGAGACTTGGGCAAAGGCACAAAAAAAACCGCCTCATTAAGGAGGCGGCTGGAATTTAAAGGGCTAGCGCTCAAGCCTGAACGCGATTGCTGGGTCTGACCACAGCCACCTGCTCGCCGCCCTCACGACTGCCAGCGCTATAGCCGACCTGCGCACCAAACTGCCAGGCCAGCTTAATCATGAAGAGGATGGCTTCCTCGTCGTGGGTCTCGATCAGATGCCGCAGATGTTCAGGCAACCCGTCGGGCAACGGCATGGCCCCGAGCTGCTCACTGTATTCGGTCCGGAGCTGCTCGAACCACTCAGCATAGGGGTTCGTCATAGAACCCATCTTAACATGACAGCACTCAAGGAATGTAAGCGGCGCAGTGGATTTCGGCATAGCTGGCCCCATCATTACAGCGCTCGCAGCAACAGTCCTGCACGTTGCCAAAACCGATCCTGTAGTTCATTCACTTTGCTTTCCGCGCACCTTTTTATTGCGCCAATGGTGCTACGCTTCACGCATGACCGCGACGACCTATCCCGAAACCCACGGTGACGTGCCTGAAAAGGCCATGACCATCAGCGAATTTGGCGCGCAGAAGGCTCTGGGCATCATCGGCCAGAGTGGTAAGGAGAATGCGGGCGTGCGCGTCTTTATCAAGAGCGGCGGCTGTAGTGGTTACCAATACGGCATGGCCATTGATGACCGCGAACTGGAAGGCGACACCATCGTGCATGACCGGGGTGTCAAGCTGCTCGTTGATCATATGAGCTTGTCTCTTCTGCGGGGCAGCGAAGTGGACTTTGTGGAAAACATGATGGGCGGTGGCTTCACCGTCAACAACCCCAACGCCACCAGCTCCTGTGGTTGTGGTCACTCTTTCCGCACGGATAGTGCCCAGTCGCCTGATGGTGAAGGCAGCACTGGCTGTGGCAGCCATTAGAACTGATCGACTCACCATCTAAACTTTTTGCGGGCCAGAACTATTGTTCTGGCCCGTTCGCTTGCCATGAGACGTATTTCCGGGCGGTGGGCCAGGATGGCGCGGTGCATGCTGCGCCAAGTTTGAGTTCGTCCTGCCTTCCCGACGTTCAAATTGCATCGATGTGTTGTCGCGCGATGCTATCAGCGCCACAGCCTTGACACTTCTTCACCCCGCCCTATACTGACGCTCATCACTACAGTTTAGGGCTGGAAACGGCCTGTGCAAGAGTCTTGGAGGCGTTCATGAAAGAAGTGTCCCTGAAGAAGGTCCTGACCCTTTCCGCCCTTTTGCTGACACCTGCGGTCTTAGCTCCCGCTCAGGCGGGTCCGGCCAACAACAGCCTGATTGTCGGCACCTCACAGGAACCGCCGAACATCTACGATCCATGGGTGACCAACAATTTGGCGATCAGCACCGAGATCAACAACTGGATGGGCGCCACCCTGACTGGTCTGGACAACGACGGTAAACTGTACGCGGACATGGCCACTCGGGTGCCCACCCTGGCCAACGGCGGCTACAAGGTGGTCAAGGACGCCAGTGGCAAGGTCATCCGCAACAGCCTGACCTACACCATCCGCCCGGATGCCAAATGGAGCGACGGCTCGCAGATCACCACCGCTGACTTCGAGTTCTGGCTCATGGTACAGAACGACGAGCGCGTGCCGGTGCCGGACCGTTACCCTTTCGAGAACGCCAAGATCACGCGCGGCGCGAACAACAAGACGTTCACCATCACCTTTGATCCGCCGTACCTGTTCGCCGAGCAGGCGGGCGCCCCCGGTGTCGCTCCCTCGGCGGCCATGAAGGCTGGCTGGGACGCCTTCAACGCGGCCACCAAGGGTCAGAAGCCCAGCGACGCGGTCAATGAGCAGTGGATCAAGTTCCTCAACCAGTACACCACCTCCAACAACCTGCCTAAGGTGGTGGCCGGTCCCTTCAAGCCCACTGCGTGGCGGCCCGGCAACAGCCTGACCATGACCCGCAATCCCAATTATTGGCGCAAGCCCTCTGGCGGCGAGAGCAAGTACCTCCAGACCGTGACCTACCGCTTCATTCCCAACACCAACACCCTCAAGGTCAACGTGCTGTCGGGCCAGGTAGACGCGCTGGCGACGGTAGGACTGTCGTTTGATCAGGCCATTGACCTGCAACGAGGACAGCGCAAGTTCAGCACCTACTTCGTACCCGGTGCAGTGTGGGAGCATATCGACATCAACACACGCGGCCAGAAGGCCAAGGACCTGGATCTGGACGATCCCAACGTCCGTCAGGCGCTGCTGTACGCCATTGACCGTACGTCACTGGTCAAGGCTCTGTTCCAGGGCAAGCAGCCCGTGTCCAACGTGTTCATCAACCCGCTGGCCACCGTGTACAAGAAGGACGTGCAGACCTATCCCTTCGATCCGGCCAAGGCCAAGGCGCTGTTCGCCGCTGCAGGCTGGACGCCCGGCAGCGACGGCATCCTGCAAAAGGGTGGCAAGAAGTTCAGCCTGAACTTCGGCACCACGGCGGGCAACAGCGTGCGTGAGCGCGTGCAGCAGATCCTTCAGGCGCAGTGGAAGGCCGTGGGCGTGCAGGTCAACATTCAGAACTATCCGTCCAGCGTCTTTTTCGGCGCGGATTTCCTGTCCAAGGGCGCCGAGGGCAAGTGGGATCTGGCGATGTACGCTTGGACCGCCAACCCCATCTTCGAAGAGGGCGATCTCTTCAAGGGATCAGGTGTTCCCACCGAGGCCAACGGCTACGCTGGCCAGAACAACTCGGGCTGGATCAACGCTGACTACGACAAGTTGCAACTCCAGGCGCGCACTGAGTTCAACCCCGCCGCGCGCAACAAGCTCTTTGACCAGATGCAGACCATCTGGGCCAAGAACGTGCCGTCGCTGCCGCTGTACTACCGCGTCAACCCGTACATCCAGGCCAACGGACTGGCCAACTACGACTTCAGCGCCTACACGCTGTACCCCACCTGGGATGCCTACCGCGTGGGCTGGACGAGCAAGGGCGCGGTCTCGGCCCACAAGCAGAAGGAATAACCGGGGACAGGGCGCACACCGCCTGAACCTCGGCATGGGGGAGAGGATGCGCCGCACATTGGCCTTCCTCTCCCCGCTCGCGTTCAACGCTCTTTTCCATGTTCCTGAAAGGATGGCTTTTCTATGGCAACCTACGCCCTGCGCCGGATCCTGCAGATGATCCCGCTGCTGCTCGTAATCAGTCTGGTGATTTTTGGCCTGACCGCCCTGCAGCCCGGCGACCCGGTCGATCAGCTGATCTTCGGCAACCCGCGCATTACCCCTGAGGATATTGCCCGGCTGCGCGAGGCCTATGGCCTGAACACGCCCTGGCCCCAGCGGTACGTGTCGTGGCTGCTGCGGGCCTTCCAGGGTGAATTCGGGTATTCACGCGACTTCGGTATTCCGGCCACCCAGTTCATCTTTACCCAGCGCCTGCCCAATACCCTGCTCCTGACCATCCCCGCGCTGGTGATCAGTACCCTGATCGCTGTGCCGTTGGGCATCTATTCGGCCATCCGCCAATACAGCACGCTGGACTACGTGCTGACCTTCCTGAGCTTCGTGGCCTTCAGCGCCCCCGTCTTCTGGATCGGCGTGATGGCGCTGTACCTGTTCGCGGTGTACCTGCCGCAAGTGACGGGTGGGGCCATCGCCCTGCCGCCCGGCGGTCTGGGCAATTTAAGCCCGGAGGACGGGTTCTGGCCCTTCTGGCTAGACCGCCTGAAATACCTGATCCTCCCGCTGTCCATCCTGATGTTCCGTGAAATTGCCGCCACCACCCGCTTCATGCGCGCCAGTTTTCTGGAGGTGATCGGCCAGGACTTCGTGCGGACGGCGCGGGCCAAGGGGCTGCCCAACCGCGCGGTGATCTTCAAGCACGCGCTGAGAAATGCCTTGATTCCGATCATCACCATTCTGGGTCTGTCCATTCCGGGCCTGTTCGGCGGCGCGGTCCTGACCGAGACGGTGTTCTCGTGGCCGGGCATGGGCCGCGCGCTGCTCGATTCACTGGTCAGCAAGGACTTCAACGTGGTGATGCTGTGCCTGATGATGCTGGCCATCCTGACCGTGGTGTTCCAGTTGCTCGCCGATCTGGCCTACGCTTTGGTGGATCCCCGGATTCGCTACTCGTGAGGCTCGTGACCCTGAAGGTGGCCCTCCCATGACAATCACTGCTCCTGCCCCGCCCGCCGAAAAGAGCTACTCCGCGTTGCAGATGTCCATGCGACGGCTGCTGCGTCACAAGGCGGCCATGATCAGCCTGGCGTTCATCGTCTTCGTGGTACTCGCGGCCCTGCTGGCACCGCTGATCGCCCCCCATGATCCCAACGCCCAGGACCTGAGTGGGTTCTTCGCGCCGCCCAGCGCCAGTTACCCGCTGGGCCAGGACGAGCTGGGCCGCGACGTCCTCTCGCGCGTGATCTACGGCAGCCGCATCAGTCTGGTGGTGGGCTTCTCAGTGGCGATCATCAGCGTGTTGCTGGGCACACTGGCCGGACTGGTGGCGGGCTTTTTCGGCGGCCTGACCGACTCGGCCATCAGCCGCTTTATCGAGTTCATGCTCAGTCTGCCCACCCTGCCGCTGCAACTGGTGATCTCGGGATTGTTCGCCAGCAGCGACGCGCCGCTTATCACCAACCTGCGCCAGAACCTCGGCCCCTCGGCCAGCGTGGTGATCATCATCAGCATCTTCGCCATCTTCGGCTGGATGGGCACGGCCCGGCTGGTGCGCGGCGAGGTGTTGCGGCTCAAGAATCTGGAATATGTGGACGCTGCCCGTGCGCTGGGCGCAAACAACAACCGCGTGATGTGGCGGCATCTGGCCCCCAACATGCTGGGAATCATCGTGGTCAGCGCCACCATCGACGTGGCGGGGGCGATTCTGGGCGAGGCCGCCCTGAGCTTTCTGGGTTTCGGCATCCAGCCGCCCGTCTCCACCTGGGGCAACATGCTCAGCAACGCGCAGGAGGTGGTGCTCAGTTACCCTTGGTTGCCGTTCTACCCTGGGTTGGCCATTCTGTTCACCGTGCTGGCCTTCAACTTCCTGGGCGATGGATTGCGTGACGCCTTCGATCCGAAAAGTCGGCGCTAGCCCGCGCTCACAAGACCGCAGGCGGAGGAAACTCCGTGCCTGCGGTTCTTTTTGTCTGCCGCGCCGATTTTCCCGTATGCTGGACGCATGATCGTCCTCGGTATTGATCCCGGCCTCGCCAACCTGGGCCTAGGGCTGGTGGACGGAAATGTTCGCAAGGCTCGGCATCTGCATCACGTCTGCCTCACCACCGAGAGCGCCTGGGTTATGCCGCGTCGCCTGGCCTACATTCACAGCGAGGTCAGCCGACTGATCGACACATACCAGCCGGAGGCGGTGGCCATTGAGGACCAGATTCTGCGTCGTCAGGCGGACGTGGCCTTCAAGGTGGGACAGGCCTTCGGCGTGGTACAACTGGCATGCGCTCAGGCAGGAGTGCCGGTGCATCACTATGGTCCTATGCAGGTCAAGAAGGCGCTGGTGGGTGCTGGCCGCGCTGACAAGGAACAGGTCATCTACATGGTCAAGGCGTCGCTGGGTGTGCGTGAACTGTTCAACAACCACGCGGCGGACGCTCTGGCGCTGGCGCTGACCCATCTGGCGCATCAACCCATGCAGGCCGCGGCTTCCCGGCTGGCCCGCGCCTAGCGCTACGCTGAATGCCTACCGCCTCACTGTCACTCTCGTTGCTGGCCTCTGTGGCGGTCACGCTGTGGTGGCTGTGGTTCTTCGTGCGCCGTGACCGTCATCCCGAACCGCTGTGGCTGCTGGCCCGTACCTTCGCGTGGGGGATGTTCGCATGGCTGATCTCGGCGGCGTTCGAGGCCAGTCTGGGCAAGATGCTGGACTCCACCCTGCCGCTAACCTTATTGGTGGTGGCCTTGCTGACTGCCGTAATCGAGGAGGGTAGCAAATTCGTGGCCGCCACCACAGCCATTACCGAGCTGTCCTTCGATGAGCCGATGGACGGGCTGGTCTATGCCGTGACCGCTGCGCTGGGCTTCGCGCTGATGGAGAACGTGACCTACACGCTCGGATTCGGAAGCGGGGCTGCCACCTGGCACGCACTGGTGACCACGTTGGCCCACGCTCTGTTCAGTGCGCCGCAGGGTTACGCCCTCGGCGGCCTGCACTGGCAGCAGGTCAGAGGCCCTAGTCTCGGTTCGGTCAAAGGTTGGGTGATGCGTGGGGTGTTGCTCAGCATCGCGCTGCATTTCGCCTTTAACAGCCTGCTTTCTGGCCCACCCGGATTGTGGCCGTTCCTGGCGCTGATCGCCGTGGTGGCCTTGATGATCGGCCTCGCCAGCCGTTACTACCGCAGGTTCGAGGCTCACGCCCGCGAACATGGTCCCTCACCGTATTTCTTGGAGACCCAGGCGAGGCGCAGAACTTAAAGTTTTAAAGGGCGGTGTGTTCCGAGTGGCCTTCCACCCAGTGCTGACCGTCGTCGTCGGCCTCATGTTTCCAGACCGGAATCTGCACCTTCAGGTACTCGATCAGAAAATCGCAGGCTTCCAGCGCGGCGCGGCGATGGGGGCTGGCGACCCCAATCAGGATGCTGGCCTCGCCTGGCCGGAGGCGCCCGGTACGGTGCTGAATCCAGATGCGCAGCTCTCCATGCTTCTGGCGTACCGCGTCTGCTGCGTCCTGCATGATCTTGTGGGCCATCGGCACGTAGCCCTCGTAATCAATGTGCTCGACGTTTTTGCCCTTGTTAGGGCTGCGAACGGTGCCCACGAAATACGCCTGTGCGCCACATTCAGGGCGGACCAGAAAGGCGTCTGCCACCTGCAAAAGCAGAGGCTGATCCGTCATCGCGCAGTAGGTATCCCCATCGTCGCTGCCGCCAGCCACAGGGGGGAGAAAGGCCACTTCGTCGCCGTCCTGCAGTGCATGGTCTGGCGTGGCGTAATTCTCGTTGACCGCCACCATGCAGCCCTTCAGGCTCAGGCCGTGCTGCGTCTCAATCAAGGACGCCACTGTTCGCACATCGGCCCCCTGCGGAGCTTCCATTGTCAGCTGCTCCACTCCTATTTCTCGCCGCAGATGGGCAAAAAACACAACGTTCAACCTCATGGAGTCAGGCTAGCACGCCGTCCTTTGAAGCCCTGGAGCGTTCCGCAGGACCGCAGCTCCACGCTCCAGGTCCCAGTGTCGGTCCCTCCTCCTGCGCCGATCTTCAGGCCTTCTCGATCCTTGGGGTGTAGGTGTTGACAGATATGCCACAGGGGGATATAGTTCCCTTCGCCCGTTAAACAGGCGAGTGGAAAACCCCAAGCTCTTCGGAGAAAAAGGTCCACTGAGACGCATGAAAATCTGGTTGTTGATAATGATGACAGGACCGCATCGACAGAGGCGGACGAGCGGATGTTTCCACCCCGGAGACGTCTCCAGACTCGTGAAGGGAAAGCTTTAGGGCTTTCCAAAGCAGA
>NZ_JACHFL010000037.1 GCF_014201875.1 Deinococcus humi
GTGCTGAAGGCGAAGCTTGTGGTCGCCTGGCAGCGGGTCCGGTACATTGACCTGCCTCGCCAACTGATGGATTCCAACTTATGCCGGTATCAATAGTGTATGTAGTCCAAGCCTCGGCAAGCACAGAGAGGGCTTGATTGGAAGTGACAAAGTCCTGCTAATCAGCCTCGGTTAAAAGTCGATCCAGTCCGCTCGTAGCGCAGCATTTTGTATGCAGCCAAGAACCGATCTGCGAGCTCACGCCGCGCATCCGCACTTGCCCAACCTTGAGCTTGCATAAGCTCATCGAATTCAGGGATATCCATATCCGCTCCATGCCCGTACGCAATCTGAACCGCGCTATAAAACCGGTCTTGATCCAGCGGATGCGTGCCACGGTCTCCCCTGTTGGCGGCAGTGGAGAAACGCAGGAAGGCATCCTTCACCTCGGCAGGAATTGTCATGCCCCCAAGATAAAGTGCCTTGGGGGGCGGCATCGCTCAATCTGCGGCCTGCTGTTCAAGCAGTCAAAACCACTCGGGAACCCTTAAACATCTCTCAAATCGTCGTAGTGATCAACGTCGTACCCACAGGCGGCCAGAAGGGCAAACCGTAGGCCTTCGTGGCTGAGATGGCCTGCGCCGACGAGTTTCATGATGAGGGTTTTGGTTTCCTGTGACCATTTGGGGAACTCGCCATTCCATTGCAGCGTGATCTCCATGGTCAGGAGGGCTGTGCGCTTGTTGGCGTCGGAGAAACCATGGTTATTGGCGATCAGGTATCCCAGCGCAGCAACCTTCCAGAAGAATGTGGGGTACAGGTCCTCACCGCCGATACCCCGCGTAGGAGCGGCCAGAGCGCTTTCAACCTGTCCCTGGTCTTTGAACCCTTGAGTGCCGCCGAAGTCTTCTAGGGTCTGATCGTGGAGTAGATAAACAAAATCAAGGGACGGATACCTCCGTCCCCTATGCTTGTAACTATAGCGGGGCACTTAGCTCAGGCCAGTGCCTTCATCGCTTCCGCGTTTTTGCGCAGTAGAGTGGTGATCTGCTTCTTTGCCTGCTTCGCCGTTTGCGGGGCAGCCAATGCAACCGTTTTGGTGTCAATGCGCGGGGTCTTTTTCTGGGTCACGGGGTGCCTCCTCAGCTCTGGCGTTCTAGACAGGATACTAATCCGTTGGGATTCAAAATACTAGTAATTTGGTTACCACTTTCCCCGGTTCTGGCAACTTAATCGCATTAGGCTGATAGTTTGTGCCTGACCGCAAACCCTACCGACACCCTGGGCTTCAAGAAACCGAGACGGGCACAAGAATTTCTAGCCCTGCATGCCCGCATTTCGAACCTTCACCAGCACACCCGAACCACTGTCCCCGCGCTCAATCGAAGAACGCATCAATCGCAGGCCCACCGGGCCTGGCAACATGCCGTTCATGCGGCGCTCTGAATTTCAGACCGCCGCTGGGAAGATTTGGCCTACTCGAGGTTAAGTTGCCAGAACCCGCCTGACGGACACTGGTCAGATTTAGCGGTAGCGGCTGTTCTCAGGGGGAAAGTCACGTCCAAGTCATCTCGGGGGTGGGGATGAACGGGTACAGGCGGGTCTGGGACAACACGCTGAAACAGCAGGTGTACGTTCACTGCCTGGGCCGTGCGCTGGTGCCGGGGGAAGTGCTTCACCATCTGAACGGCGATCAGCACGATCTGCGCCCTGAGAACTTGTTGGCGCTTTCCAGCCAGGCCGCGCACAAGGTGGTGGAGCAGATTGAGCGCAGACGCTTCCGCGGGATGGCTCCCCTGTTTGAACCCGACGAGCTGGGGTTGGGGTCTGTTGATCTAGCGCCGGATTCGAGCGGACGGAGCTGAGTCTTTGTTGTTTGGCGCAGCGTTTGGGCTAGCCCCGTCTCTACTCGTCATCATCCGTTCGCCTGCGCGGTAGGCTGGGCCGGAAGGTCAGCGTGGGATGGGAGGCCAGCACCTGGCGCACCTCGCGTTCAAAGGGCCGTCCAGCCATCTGCGAGCCCGACAGGTGTAGCCAGCCCCGGTTGCGGCTCATGGCGGTGAACAACTGGTTAACTGGTTGCGGACCTGAATGTCTCCCTCGGCCCGGGCGACTTCATCCAGCCCCACCACGTACACCACATCCGCCTCATTGCCCTTGGCACGGTGGATGGTGGTGATGGTCACGGACCCATCCAGCCAGAAGCGGTTGGGGTTCTTTCCGGCAGGCAGGTTCTTGGCATCAGCAGAGGGAATGTAGAAGTCGATTCCAGCAGCTTTAAGTCCTTCTCCAACCTTCAGCATCATGGTGTTCGCGCTGGCCCCAGCTCCCACCGTCACCACCAGGATATGGCGCGACAGGTGCAGTCCCTCATGAACATCGCGGGCGATGTTCAGGGTCAATGCACGGATTTCGTCGGCGCGGGTGTTGTGGTTATCAAACGTGACCAGCGGTTCTGAAGTCAGTGCAGGCAGGGGATGTGGGCTGTTTCTGGCTGGGCGGTGGACACAGGAGGGCGAGTGTGACGCTAGAGATTCGAGATGCGCGCCTGCAGCGAAGAGAACTTTGTGAGTTCGCCGTCGTCGCTTGGAGGCGAACTGAGCACGCTCTTGCTGCCGGGGTGGGCGATGGAACTGCTCGACAAGGGTTTGTGGAGATAGAGGGACTGGCCGTGCTTCACCCCGTGGAGTACACAGAATGCTCGCATGTTCACCCCATTGCTGCGGAGCTTGTCGGTGTAAGGACCAGCAATCGGCGATCGGTGACGATAGGGCTTGGGTCGGTCACGGCGGGTGAGGATCAACCGACCGGGTTCAGGTAAAACAGCTCCTCCAATGCTTGGATAAGCCCCTATCGGCAAAGAAGTCGAGTTCCGCGCGCCCCTCCTGCTTCTCTGCTCTCACTCCCGGCGCGACTGAGGACCTTCCACGCGCCGCCCGCATCCTGATACGCAAGGCGCAGGCCCTCCTCTGTTGCTGTAACGACGCTCAGATCGTCCCTGACCTTGCTCTTAGCATGCTTCGCCAGTTCCTATCGCTAATGTCGCGAATTCCCATATATTTCTCATCATTCAGCGGCAGGAGGAATCCTGAAGTGCATATTTGACAACTTAAAGCGTTATTGGACGCACTCGGCCCCACCGCGCTGTGGAAACGTCCCAGACACCACTTGGGGTGTCCCATGCGGCGGCGGACGGCGGAGGCGGACCCCCAACTACGGGTGGAGGCTGACCTCCAGCACAGGCGGCCAGCACGGCACTCAGCAGGAGACACAGCCCAAGGCCGCGTGCCCATCCTCCGGGCAGAAGCGGTTGGACGGTGCTGGCCGCTCACCAGTTCACCTCCGCCGGGAAGAGCGCCTTGCTGAGTCGCAGGAACAACTCTGAGGAGTGGCTCTTGTCGTCATGGTCCAAGCGACTGACGTTGATCACGATTACGGCGTCTCGCGCTGGCAGGTAGAAGGCCTCGCTGCTGAAACCGAAGATGGAACCGTTGTGACCACAGAAGGGTCCGAAGAGCAGCACCCCCTCGCCGTACTGAATGAAGGATGGGCTCCCCGCTCCAGGCTGTCCTGCGAGGCGCTCCGCCTGCGTGGCGGGCTGCAGCAACGTGCCGGTGCACAGCGCACGCACGTAAGTGTGCAGGTCGTCCAGCGTGGAGACCACCGCGCCCGCCCCGCCCGCCAGCTGCGGGTTGAGCCACGTCATGTCCCGGAAGGTTCCCGTGTCAGGATCCAGGCTGTACCCGTGCAGCAGGCTGGGCAGGAGTGGACCTGTGGCGTAGAAGGTGCGGCGCAACCCCAGAGGCGTCATCACATTCGCCTGCAGATACGCGTCCATATCCTGTCCACTCACGCGCTCCACGATCTGTTCCAGCAGCACGTAATTCGTGTTGGTGTACACAGTCTGTTCATCCGGAGCGGTGAACGACGCCACCTTCGCTGCCGCGAGGCGAACCGCGTCCTGTGCCGTGAAAGGTGCCAGCGGGCGGCGGTAGTACGCGGCCAACACGTCCGCGTCCGCGTATTCCGCGACGCCGCTGCGCATCGTCAGGAGGTCTTTCACTGTGATTCGGCTCGAGTTTGGGAAATCCGGAAACCAGTTCGAAAGCAGGTCACTGGTGCTGAGCTGTCCCTGGTCCGCGAGTTGCAGGATGGCGGTTGCCGTGAAGGTCTTGCTGATGCTGGCGATGCGGAAGGCGTCGCCAACCTGCCGCATGCGGCCCGTCTGCAGGTTGGCAGTGCCAAAAGCGGCCTGGTACTCTCCCTGACCGGGAATCCACACCCCGACGGCCACGCTCGGCAGGTTCTTCTCCCGCATGATGTCCCGGACAATGGAGTCAATCTGCGCCACTGTGGCGGCAGGCAACGGACGGGCAGCGGGCTGGGCAGTGGCAAAGGAAGTCAGAGCCAGGCTGAAGAGGGCCGGGATAAACCAGGCGGGTTGCGTCACAGTCATGTTAGCTCCACCAGAATTCGGCTTGTTTCGATGGCGGTCCAGAGCCTTCGGCAGTGGGGAGTGATCACCGTTCCCTCCGGTGGTTTCAGGCCCGAACGGGACGTCCTTGTTATTTGGGCAACTGAACGCGGGTAAAGCTTGCCCGGCCGTCGTCGGCCAGGTTTCCGAGCACGACCGACTGCGCCCGGCGGTCCGGCCCCACCGTAAAGGTCACGGCCGCCAGCGCCGCAGGCAACTCGGGGTCCGGGAGATAGGTGAACAGATCGCGGTCAAAATGCCGCAAGGGGAAAGCCAGACTTTGTGGACCCTGCCGCAGCACCAGGTGGCCCTTTTCCTCCACCACCTCAATCTCCCCGAAGTAGTCGTTGTGGTACGTGCCGAGATACGCGCTCAGGGGCAACGGAGAGGACGGCTGAGCCGGCGGGGTGGCATACACAGCCCCCGCGGCCCCGAAGCTGTCGTATAACCGCTGGTAGAGCCCGTTCCAGAAGGGGATCCAGTCGCGGCTCAGCCCCCCGTTCAGGGCCAAATCGTAGAAGCTGTTGGCCAGCCCGTCCGGCACGCCGGTGGGAAAGGCGTTGGACAGGATGACGATGCCGAGGTTCTCGGCCGGCAGCAGGCTGACGTAGGTGCGCGCCCCGAGCGAGAAGGCCCCGGCGTGACTCCAGAACAGCCGTCCGTGTTCGTCATGTTCCACATTCCAGCCCAGGCCGTAGAAAGCGCTCAGGCCCGTCGCCGGATTCATCCCCTTGGCGATCTGCGGGAGGTGCGTTTCAGCGAGCGCGTCCGCACCGATCACCTGCTTACCGCCAAGCATTCCGCCGCCGAGCTGAAGGCGCAGCCACTGCGCCAAGTCGCGGGCGGTCGAGCTGACTCCGCCCGCCGGGGATTGGGCGTCAGGCTGGCGGGTGAAGCTGGCCTTCCAGGCCCCCACCTTCCCGACGTGCAGAAGGGCGCGGTTGTCGGCGGTGGCATAGTCCTTGAAGCGCGAACTCGTGGCCGTCATACCCAGCGGTCTGTAGAGCAGTTCGGCGGCCGCGTCCTCCCAGGTTTTCCCGATCGCGCGGGCGGCCGCCACGCCCCCCTCGGTCAGGCCGAAGTTGGAGTAGGCGTAGTTCGCGCGCAGGCTGCTGGCAGGTTCGATGTAGCGAAGGCGGCGCAGAATCTCGTCCCGGCTGTAGCCCACGATGTCAAGGTCGTCACCCGCGTCGCCCGGCAGACCGCTGCGGTGAGAGAAGAGGTCACGCAGGGTGACCTCGCGGGTGGCCCAGGGGTCTTTGAGCTGGAACCCGGGATCGTGCTTGATGGCCGGATCATCCCAGGTGGCCGCGCCACGGCTGACAATGGCGGCCACGACGGTGGAGGCGATGGGCTTGGACATCGAGGCGAGCTGAAAGACGGTGTCGGGGGTGACGGCCCCGGGCCTCCCCGCTTCCCGGACGCCGAAGCCCTTGAGGTAGATGACCTTGTCGTCGTGGACGACGGCGATCGACAGGCCAGGAACTCCTCCCGTGCTCACGGCCTGGGTGGCGAGACGGTCGAGTCCGGAGAGGGCCGCCGCGAGCCGTGTGGGCGTGACCTCTCTGGCCTGGGCGGCCACAGTTGCCGGGGCAGCCAGCAAGAGGCCGAGGAGTGGAACCAGCCAGCGCGGTGCATGAGGACGTTGAGCCTTTCCATTCATTTGCGTCTCCTTTGACCCCTGCAAGGGGAGCCTCACCCCACTGCCCCGATCGCTTGCCCCACCCGGACCCTTCACCTTGCCACTGGAGTCGGTGGAGGATCGTCCGGTGCGAGCAGCGTGCCGATAGCGGTGTAGAGGGCTGTGCTCGCCCGTTCAGAACGGTTATTGCCCTTCTCGTCGAAAGCCTTCTCGCCGAAGGTCGTGATGATAGCGATTGCAATCTTCTTCGAGGGGAGGGAGGCCATGATCGATCCGTAGCCTGCGAACAGAGGATTCTGGAGAACCCAGGAGCCGCTGCGGACGACGCCGAGCCCGTAGCTATAAGTCTGGTCGAGGGTGTGGCAGGCCGGGCACCCTGGCAGCGGTGAGCCGAAGCCCAGCAGACTCGGGGAAATTTGCGCCTTGTGGGATGCAGGCGACAGCAGCGCCCCTGTGGTCACCGCCTCGGCGGTCGCCGCCATGTCATAGATGTTCGTGGTCTGAACCGCACCTTGCGCGAGCGTCCACGAAGGATTCCAGTATGTGGACTCCTCGTAGAAACGAGCCGACGGCGCGACCCTGAGGGCTTCGCGGCGCTCGGAGCTGTAGGCGTGGAGGACGGGCTCGCGGATCGCCGCTGTGCTCACGCTGTCGGTGTTCTTCAGCCCCAACGGCCCGAAGATGTTCTCCCGCATCAGGGTCGCCAGAGGCTTCCCCGTGACCTTTTCCAGCACCTGCCCGAGGATCACGTAGTTCGTGTGTGAGTAGTCCCAGTTGGTTCCGGGCGCGAAGACCCGGGGCGTGGACAGGCCGATGGCAATGAGGTCCTGCGGCGTGAAGGGGCGGAAGGGGTCGGCGTACAGCAGGCTCGCCAGGCGCTCGTTCTGCACGTAGTCGGGATAGCCGGCCGTCATATTGGTGAGCATCCGCAAAGTGACCTGGCTGGCGTCGGGGAGGTCGGGGAGCCAGTTCGAAAGGGGGTCGTCGAGGCCCACCCGCCCCTGATCCACGAGTTGCAGGAGCAACGTGGACATATAGGCGATGGCGACGGCGCCATTTCGGAAGTGCATGTTAGTTGTCGCGGGAACGCCAGTCATCGACTCGCCCAGGGCGGCCGTGACCAGTTCGCGCCCGTCCACGGTCACCCGAAGGATGACGGCCCGGAGGTCGGACCTGACCATCGCCTCCCGCGCCAGCGCCACGATGGCAGCGGCCTGGGTCTTGGCACCTGAGGCTGGCTGGGTCGGTTGTGCGGCGGGCGCACAGGCGGTGGCGAGGAGGGCGAGGGCGGAGAGTATGACCAGTCGGGCCGATCTTCTCTGCTGTGGTCTACGCATGTGCACCCCTTCCTCAGGCCCTTAGTCCGTGTGTGACTGGACGTTCTGCATCGCCCAGCCGTTCCTGCCCATATAGCAATCCGTCATGCTGATTCACAGTCTGCCGTCAGCGTCGTCGAACAGGTACCTGGCGAGTGACTCCGGTGGCTCTTTAGTGATCAGCAGTGACGCCCAGCACCTTGTCGAGCCAGTCAAACGTCCGCTGGTGGTACAGCGCGCGTGCCCCGTCCTCGACGTGCTCCCCAGCGCCCTCCGCAGCGGTGAACTCGATGTACTCCTTGGGAACCTTCAACGCGTCGTAGAGTTGCCGGGCGAAGGCGGAGATCGGGTCGTTCTCGGCCCGGGTCACCAGAGTTGGACAGGTGATCCGCTCCGCGCGGCCGATGAGGTTGTACTCGGCGGTGGCACGCACGTAGTCGAACGGAGTGGCGAGCCCATGGACCCACATCACGCGGCGTAGGCTCCAGGCCTGTGTCGGATCACGCATCAGCCGGTCAAAGATGGGCTGGAGAACCGCGGGATTGACGTCAGGCAGCCGGTCGAGTGTCTGCTGCGGCAGGGGCAACGCCCGCTTGAGGGCCGCCAACAGGTCGTATTGTCCGGTGTCGGCAATGCAGGCGGCCAGCCGGTGCTCACCCGACGCGGCTCGCGGCGCGAGGTAGCCTCCAAAACTCAGGCCCGCGAGGGCGATGCGTTTCGGGTCGATGTCGCGCCGCGTCAGAGCGTAATCCACCACGGGGCGGACGACGTTCTCCCAGTCGGGCCGCATGGAGAGCCCCTGCTTGACAAGCGCCGCGCCCTGGCCTGGCCCATCGAAGCTCAGGCAATTGTACCCACGCTTGAGTGCCGCGGCAGCGTTCCAGAAGTACAACTCCTCCAGCGTGCCGTCATAGCCACCCGTGGCAATGACCGTCGGCCGCGACTGGCCGGAATCGTCAACCTTGTAGAAATACCCTGGTAACGTCGTGCCCTCAAAGGGGATGGCGACCCGCTCGACCGCCGGCGAGAAGAGCGCTGCCGCCTGGCGGAAGGTCTCGGTCTGCCGATCGAATGCGGCCATGAAGCGCGAATCGACGGGCTTGCGGTACAACACGATGGAGGCCGTGCGGTAGTAATTCGAAGCGCGCAAGTACGCCTCGCGGGCGCTCACCCTGCGGCCAGCGGCAAGACTGGCGTCCGCCGCCGCTTGCACGCGTTTGGCGGTGTTCCACCATTCATGGTACCAACTGTCAAAATTGCCCTCGCGGATTCTGCGGGCAGTACTCAAGCACTCGCCGATGTCTGCGCCGCCGTAGTAAACATGAGCGAGCGAGCGCAGCAACTGGGCGTCGAAGAGGGGGTTGTCGAAGTACACCTTTAGGCCGGAGGCGCCCCTGCGCTCGGGCGCCCCAGATGATGACCCCACTGGCCCACCCCCACCCATAGCCGCAGCCTGCGAGCCGCCGACGTAGGCAGCCAGGCCGCTCAGAACGCTGACCTGTCCCCCGCGCTTCAGGAGTTCCCGCCTGTTGAATCTGGTCGTCTCGGTCTCTCCCATCTTGACCTCCCTTCGGTGGCGCATCGGAACGGGTTTGCCCAACAGTGAATGAGAAAGGGAGCGGTCCAGCGTGCGGGCGCTGACAGCCTCGGCGCATTCATCGAGCCCGCCAGACTGGAGGTCCGAATGGACCCGGATCTTCCCCTCAGGAACGCTGGATCGGGGTGCGGCGCACCACGTCAGGCGCCTTGGACGTTCTCAGATGGGCTCGCCGATCTGCTGGCTGTTAGGAATACCCCAGCCATTCCTGCCCAGGAAGACGTCCAGCCTGCTGATCCCCAGCTTGCCGAACAGCCGATCGGCGAGCTCTGCTCCCGGCCCCTTCCCCGCCCTGAGATACGCCCAGTCGTGGAACCACCCCGAGTCCACATTGCCGTAGCAGTCCATGTAGGTGCCGGGCGCTGTGAGGAAGAAGTCCAGGGGACCGTTGCGGTAGATCTTGAACCACGTGTCGGTGTAGGTGTAGTACTCACCCTTGCGCAGCCAGCCGGTGCCTGTGTACTCCCAACCCGTCCGCGCAATCTGTTGCCACACGAAAATCTCGAACTGTCGGTCAGACTCGGCACGAATCTCTGCGGTGGTGCCGTCGCTGGTGCCGGGCCATTGCAACGTTTGGTTGTCGATTCGGCTGCCGAAGGCCTCCAGCCTTCCCCAGTCTCTGATGATCTCGTAGTGCGCCCGCTCTACCTCGGTGATAAGTTCGTTGAAGCTTTCTCTGATGTGATCCGCCACTTCCACCAGGGTCGAGCGAACCGGATCCTCGGCCTCGGGCCGGGCTGCCTCGTAAAGTGAATAAATGCCTTCGATCAGGCCAGCGACGAGATGCTTTCCTGCCACCGCCAATCCGGTGGTGATGCCAAAGAGCAGGATTTTGACAATGAGTTCGATTTCCGAGCCGTCGTCCACTTCCGGAGCCAGCCCTCTGACCGCATTGAGGATGTTCACATGGTTGAGTGTCGTATCGGTGAGGAGCGTCCGGAGGTGCCCGCCGTCTCCGAACCAGTCCTTGACGTAGTCGCGGTACGACAGGATGTTTTTGAGGTGTGTGATGACGTTCTTATACGCGTCCGTGCGTAGCTTTTCCGCAGGAACCTGCGCCAGCGCGTCATTCAATTTGTCCACAGTAAGGTTGTTCAGCGGGTCGTTCGGGCGCCTTCCGCCAAGCTTGCCGAGAATGTCGATGTAAGCTTGCCATTCGGCCTGCTTGGCCGGGTCATTCCGCCACACGTCCTCCGGCCAGGGTTGGCTGAGGGCATCCCCATGGATGATGCTCTTGAGCATTTGTTGCAACTCGCTGGGAGGGGTGTAGGTCGTCTGCTCCCAGTTGCGCTTCGGCTGAAAATCCCAGTTGGTCTGCGGCTCGAGAACCACCCTGCCCTCGCTGTCCGTTGCGAGGAAGTGGCTCACCCTGCCGTTGCTGTCCAGGGCCCCAACGATCTGGCTCCCTGCCAGCGGCATGGACCACGCGAGCTCCGCCGTCGGGGAGAGCTGCAATTGCGGCGAGCCTTCAGGAAGCCTCGTGTAAGCCAGGAACAGCCCGCTGCCCCGGTGCTGCAGGAGATAGCGCCCGCTGACATTCTCTCCCAGACCCGCGCTAAGGAAGGTGTCCCACTGATCTGCGGCGTCCGCCGCGGCCACCAAGGTCAGCTTCCCGTCCCTGACCGCCAGGAAACGGCCCGTGGCCTGATGCCGGTAGAGCCACGTCCCGGGTCTCAGGTCCCCGATCACGAATTTGCCGTCGTACTTGAAGATGACGCCACTGTCCGCCTGAGCCCTCAGCGCTGGGAGTGGAGAGGCGGCCGGCTTGGCAGCTCTCAGAAGCTGCTCGCTCAGGCTGGCGAGCTCCAGAATTTCCATGGAGCTCCTGAGCCCGATCCACTGCTCGACCCACTCCTGTACCCGTTCCCTTGTGGGGGCGCGCACCACCAGCACCTGGCGGTTGCGGTCACTGGTCAGGACGTTGTAGGACACGACCGTCACACCGCTCGGAAGCTGGCCAAACACCGGCCTGAGCCCCGCTTCTCCCGCCAGCCGCTCGAAGACAAGGAAGGTAGGCGTGCCGGGCGCGGCCTCCGTGATTGCGGGGAGCGTCACGGGCTCGACGGCGTCACTCATCACCTCCAGGATGCCGGGCCACTGGCTCGCCCACGCCTGCACGGCCTCGGCCGTCTCGCCCCGCGCAAAGACGACGATATCCAAACCATGACCCAGGAAGGTTGCGCCGGGCTTTCCGTACACGATGGGCTTGTCCAGCGTCCAGTACTCGCCCTGGAGATCCACCTGGCTGCGGTTGGCCGGGTTGATGTAGTCAGCAATGGCCCGTAGCCGGTCCCGGTCGCGTCCGCTCAGGTTCCTGACCCTCGCGCGCAGCATGACCAGATTCGTGCGGACGGGAATCTGTGGCGTGGGGGCGGGCGTGGGCGCCACATCACAGGCCGCCAGGGTGGCGACGGCCGCCGTGCCGCCCATCAGTTGCAGGGCTTGCCTGCGGTGGAGCCGCGCTTGGAAAAACTGCTCAAGACTGGTTTTGACGCTGCCGTCTGCTGCCTCGCTCATCCTGATCCTCCTGGCACGTGGTGTCCGCGTCTGGGCCACCGGGTCGTTACTGGGTCTTTACCGGCAGTCCCTGGCGTTGCTCTCCACCCGCATGAAGACGCCGTCATCCTCGGTAAGGAGGCTCACCACCTTCCCGTTGGCGTCGAACGCGAAGATTGCTGTGCCGGGCAACGAGTTGGGGCGGGGCCAGCCGAGGGCGAACGCGTCGTGCCCCTCGTGCTGTAGGTTCCCCTGGTAGCACGCTGGTCCCGCCTTTACGGCGAGCCCCGAACCTTCGCGGACTACGGCCAAACGCCCGTAGAGTTCGTTCTCGTACACGCCGACGTAGGCGTCGGGCGACCGGGTGAAGGGCGCAGGCGTCGTTGGTGGGGCGTTGACGGCGGCGAGGAGCTGGGCCAGCGCGGCGCGCTGCTGCCTGAACTCGGCTCCCAGGTCGCGTCCCGCCGGCCCGAGGTAGCTCTCCAGCACCCATGCCCGGATCACCTCGGGGAGCAGGGTGAGATTGAGATTGGCGAGGACTACCACGCCCAGGTGCTCGGAGGGCACCAGTGTCACCACCGAGCGCACCCCAGCGAGTGCGCCACCTTTCTCAATGACCTTGCGTCCATTGTAGGCGTAGCTCGCCCACCCCAGGGTGTAATCAAAGCCAGTGTTCTCGTTGATGGGCGGTGATTCAGAGAAGGTGATCTCGGACACCATAGTGGGCTGGAAGAGCTCCTTGACCGTCTCGGGCCGCAGCACCTGCTTTCCCCCCAGGCTCCCGCCTGCCAGCAGCATCCGTATCCAGGTGGCCATGTCATTGGCTGAGGAACTCATGGCGCCCGCCGGACCGAAGGCGCCGTCCCCCTCCCGAGTGGTCATCGGCACCGGGCCAGCCGGGCGGCTGAGATGCGGGGTGGCAGCATTCGGATCACTCTTGAGCTCTGCGGCAACCACACGCGTTCGCGTCATGCCCAGCGGATCAAGCAGTCTGGAGCGAACCACCGCTTCCCAGCTCGAGCCTGCCACCTGCCCTGCCAGGGTTCCGGCGAGGGTGAAGCCCAGGTTGGAGTACCCAGCACGCTCTCGGAAACTGCCTGCAGGCTCGATGAGGCGCAACCGGCGTACCACCTCGGCCCGGGTGTAGCCGAGTTCGTTGAGGAGGTCACCTCCGAAGGCTGGGAGCCCGCTGCGATGGGCGAGCAGGTCCCGGGCGCTGGTGTGCAGGGTAGCGTAGGGGTCATGCATGGCGAAGCCCGGCAAATAATTGAGAATGGGGTCGTCCCAGCCGAGCTTACCCTCGTCCACCAGGGTGCCGAGCGCGGCCGCCGTGAAGGTTTTGGTCACCGAGGCGAGCTGGAAGGCCGTGTTAGCGTCCACCGCGGCGGGCTGGCCCTGGGTGCGCACCCCGTAGCCTTGAATGAAAACGATCTTGTCGTCCTTGACCACGGCCACAGCGACGCCGGGCACGTTCCACTCACGCCGGGTCTGCTCGATGAAGGGGCCGAAGTTCTGGAGCGGTGCCTGAGCGAGGGCGGGGGTGGACAGCAGGAGGATGGCGCCCAGCACAGGGAGGGGCAGACGCGCAGGACCAAGAATGCTCTTCATAAGACCTCGTTGGGGGTACGAGCATCGCTGTAAACGACGAGTAACAATGCGGTCAGCGCTGGGTGCATCTACGGATGAGGTCATGTGGACGAGGCAAGTGTGCCCTGTCGATCGTGACACCTCCGTGACACCTCACCGTTCAAAACAGTGCCCTGTCACGGTCTGGAGCATGGGTTGCGCTGGGCAAGCCAAGAGGCGAAAGTTGACTGATGGGCGCGCCGTGTGCGGATCACAGGCGAGTGCGCGGTCACGCACCGCTATTGCCTTGAAAGCACATCAGTCTGCATCTGGTTTTCACAGTTTTCCTGACCACGGTGGGACAGCCTTTGACCCGTTCACATTCAGGCATACCGCTCTGCAGATCGAGAGAACCCAAGACTGGTGAGCCCTTCGGTGACCATGCCTTGGAGCTGTTCAGGTCCCCCCTGCTCCGCAGCAGGCTCAGCTGGGCAAGGCCCGGGCCGCAGCTTTTCATTCAGGCGGCCTGCGAGCACCTTCAGCCGGTGGTAAGTGCTCGGGTGGCTCAGGACAAATTCCAACACGGGCGAGGCTGCGCCAGGCCACCCCCGCAAAACCCGTGCCTCGGCCAGGTACGTCAATCCTTCCAAAACTTGAGGGATCTCCTGGATCGACCAGGCCAGGTGCAGGCCTCGTGCCAGGAAGTCCCGCGCGGCTTGGTCCCGCCCCATGGCGGCAGTGGCGCGGCCCAGGACGTTGAGGGCAGCGGACTGTGTCATTGCGTCCCTTTCGGCTTCTGCCAACGCGAGGGTCTGCTTGCCCAGATGCTGGGCCTCCTCAAAGGCGCCCTGTTCGCAGGCCACGGTGGCAAGGTTCCGAAGCAGGCTGGAGATATTGCTCTCAGGCGCTTGCTTCTGGGCGAGCGCCAGGCCTTGTTCAAGAGACGCTCTGGCTTCCTCGAGCCGGCCAGCTGTCAGAAACAGGTAGCCTCGCGCCAGCTGCAGCACAATAGTTGCGTGCGGCTGGCTGAGTAGAGGGCCAAGGCCTTCCAGCTGATCGAGGCTCTGCCCGGCCTCCTTCAGACGGCCAAGAGCCGTTTGAAGCTGGGCGAGGTGACAGAGGTTGGCCGCCCGCCCGTAGTTAGACTCATCACCGTTTTTTTCTCCAAGGGCCAGTGAGGTCTCCTGGTGCCGCATGGCCGCGTGGAAATCTCCCCGAAGCCGCGCGAGAGCGCCCAGGAAATTTTCACCCCGCTGGGCGGCTGCGCTGTTCGGCAGGATGAGTGTCATGGCGCGCTCGCCCATTACGCGCGCTGCCTCGAAGGCTCCCAATCGCACATGGAACCACGCCTGCCGGAGCAGCATCTCCCCAAGGACGGGACTATACGCAGGCTCGGGGTCTGTGATCGCCCCCGTCGCCTGAGCGTAGAATGCCAGACCTTCCTGGTACCGCCCTTTCCGGTCGAAATAATGCATCATGGTCGATGACGCTGGTTGCAGACAATCAAGGCGGGTTTGCTCGATGCCCCAGCTCCAGGCGAGCAGGATATTCCCGGATTCCTCATCCAGCGCTGAGCGCGCTGCCTCGCCGCCGGGACCTTCGAGATTCTGACTCCACTCAGCCATACGCGTGAGGTAGTACAGCCCATGGCGCTCCTGAACGACGCGCAACTCCAGCGGATCTTGCGCCAGCAACTCCTGAGCGTACTGGAAGAGCAGCGCGTGGCGATCGTAACGTCCACGCGGTGAGAGTCGGAGCAACGATTTGTCCACCAGGGCTGCAAGCACAGGGAGGGGAACTCCGGCGACCCAGCGGGCCGCTTCCAAGCGGAAACCTCCTCGGAACACTGCAAGTTGACGAAACGCCTTTTGCTCGTCGGGGGTCAGCTGCCGCCACGAAGACTCGAACACCGCCCGCAGGCTGCGGTGCCGCCCGGTTCCTGTGCGCTCCGCCGAACTCAGGAAGTCTAGGTTCGTGCCGATCTCACGTGCGATGTCTTCCAGTGTCAGCACACGGGCCCAAACGGCAGCGAGTTCCAGACCAAGCGGGGAGCCATCGACGAGTTGGCAGATCGCAAGCACATGCGGCAGGTCTGCATCCCCCACGGCAAAGTCCGGCCGGACGCGCCCTGCCCGCTCCACGAAGAGCTGCACGGCGTCGAAGTGGCGGCTGTGCGTTGGCCCGAAGTCAGCAGTTGCAGGGTAGTCCAACCCACCGATGGGCAGCAGCCACTCGCCCGCGACGCCAAGCCGTTCGCGTGACGTCACGACGAGTCGGAGGTCCGGGCAGCGACGAAGCAGTTCGGGCAAGATGACCACGTTGTCAAGCAGATGCTCGAAATTGTCGAGTACCAGGAGCCGCCGGGAGCTAAGGTGACGGATCAGGGTTTCCAGCGCGCTCTCCCGACTGGACTGGGCAAGACCGAGGTGGTCACTCAGACCCAGGACAACGTCGGTGCCTGATGCCAGAGTCTCAAGCGGTACAAACAGGGCGCCCCCAGGATCTTGCAATTCGTGCGCACGCACGGCTTCCAGGGCCAGGCGGGTCTTTCCAATGCCGCCCGGACCGCTGAGGGTGAGGAGCCGACATTCTGAACGGGACAGGAGCCGCTGGATCTCAGCGAGTTCGAGGTCGCGCCCAATAAACGAGGTCAAAGCAGTTGACAGAGAATGCCTGGGGCCAGAGGAACCCGTCCCGAAGTTGACCCACTCGGCTCCGGAGTTGGCTGCCGACTGCTGGAGGACTCGGCCGAGGTGTTCGAGTTCAGCTGTAAGCCCCAAGCCGAAATCCGTACGGAGCCGCTCCACAAACGAGTGATAGGCCTTGCGGGCCCCTGCGTGATCCCCGGCCTGACGCTGGACCTGCAAGAGCATGCGCAGGGCCATCTCATCAGGTTCGCTGTCTGCCAGCAGGTCTTGGAGCACGGCAGCGGCCTCCAGGGGCGCGCCGCTCCCCTCCAGTTCTCCAGCCCGGCGCAGGAGTACGGTGTGCCGGAGACCTCGGAGTCGCTCGCGCTCAAGGGTCAGCCAATCCGCAAACTCGCCCGGTTCGTCGCCGTCCAGATGATCCATCAACGGACCCTTGTAGTGGCTGAGGGCTTCCTGCCAAGCTTTTGCTTCAGCCGCCCTGGTGAACGCTTCCACATCGGTCAGCACCTTCCAGCGTACCCGCTGGCGCTCAACCTCCAGGTCAGAGGCAACAGCTTGTGTGCGCGCCCGAAGCAGAAGCTGACGAAGATTGCTTCGGGCCGTATGGGGATTGCTGTCTGGCCAAAACAGGTCGGCAAGTCGCTCACGGTCTACCCAGTCGCCTTGGTAAGCCAGGTAAGCCAGCAATTGATATCGCTTGTTTGGCAGAAAAGCCGTTACTTGGCTGTTCGATTCAGCTCGTGCCCAGCCCAGCAGAGATACAGAAGTCGTCATGCCCTGTCTCCGGCCTCCCTCAAGACCCTCGCTCGGTGTTTCATACCACTGTAGCGTGTCTGGCCGCCCGGATGGGTTCTGGCAACTTGACCGGCTCAAGGCCACGGAGGACCAGCAGGCGGCTTGAGATTCGAGCCGTCTGCTGCATGGTCACGCGCTAGAGGAGAAGCGCAGTGGCTTGCCTGCCCTGGTGAACCGTGTCATCCGGCCACTCGTCTACATGGTGGATCTGGAGAACCTCGCCGCTCAGGACTACGAGGACTTTGACACGGTTGTGGCAAGTTGTTGGCTATCAGAAAGCAGAGGGAAGTCAGGTACGTAAGCGGCCTGAACTTCAGGCCGCCTGTTCCACGACCTGCTGCCAGGTCTTGAAGGCTTTTTCCTGGTGAAAACGGCGCTGGGGAGCAGGGACGGTGGAGCGAGCAGGGTGGTGAAGGTTCGTGATTCGAGCGTGCAGGTTGAGAAAACCT
>NZ_JACHFL010000038.1 GCF_014201875.1 Deinococcus humi
GTTTGAATTCGGCGGTGTAGGTGTTTCTGGTCGTCATGGGGTTGCCTCCTATGGTGAGGCTTAACTCCACCGACTCAAAACTGGCTCAATCCCAGATTGGATCTTCGTTTTTTTTGGTGACCCGAGATTCAGCGATGAAATGCGCAAAAAATTCATACACCTTTCTGAAAATACAAATTCTGAGAACGTGAAACGAATTTTGAGAGATGTTAATTTATCCGATACCTGAATCTTGCGTTCATTGCGAGGAGAGCATCTCGAAGCTCTTCCTCTCGGCGCTCCCTTTGCCACTTTGCCTCAACTGACTCCTACATGGCGCTGTCACGCTGAGGCAAATCACTCTGGCGGATTCTCTCCCCATTCTTCGGGAATATGCGTTCTGGCTGAGGTCAGGCTACGCCCCGTACACTCGCTGCATGCTTCCCGCCGACCTTGAAGCCATGTGGCAGCGCTACCGAGAAGAGGAACAACGCGGCGTCCGGACGGAAGCGCTTCGCCTGCTCGACCGCTTTTTACACGCATTTCCGACTCAAGCTCTTTCCTTCCAGCGGGCATGGGTGAGGCAGACCATGGCCAGTATCGTCGACGAGGGCGACAACGTTCCGGTTCGCTTTCCGCTCTTCCGTCGCGTGCTCCTCCCCATTCTGGTTGAAGGGGTCAACACCCATCAACCGGGGTGTGCCCGTTGGCTCGCTGCCTTCGGGTCCATGCTCGTTTCCTCGCGGCCCACGGGGCTGTCCCCCGAACTCGAATCGCACGCAGGGCTCCTGCGCGAAGCCGTTCGGCTTGACCCCAGCGATCAGCGATCGCTGGAGCAACTCCTCGCCTGCGACGCGGAGTATTTCGCGTACACGCTGCACGAGTTGCCCACAGGTGTCCTCTCTGGACTCCATGGCGCGACCCGTGAGCAATGTGACGTGCTCCTCGATCGACTCGAGGAGTTCGAAACGCACCTGCACCGCAGTGAACAAGCAGCCAAATATCAGGAGTTGGTCAACGAAGGCCGCTTTCACTACCGAGCGTACCGTCAGTACCTCATGACTCGCCCCGAAGGGATGTCCTACGCCCGGTATCTCCAGTCGTACTCCCCTGACACTGAAGTGGAAAGCTGATCCCCATGTCTCACGGCGCCGAGTTTCTGGTGCCTGGTTCGGAGCTGAATCTATTGGGCTGTCCACTTGGGTCTGTTACACACGGTAGCTGGTCATCGACTTCATCAGGACCAACTCGTTGTACCGCGGACTGAAATCCAGATGCAGAGAGTCGATCGTCCCCTCCTGACCAAACACAACCAGTACCGATGTCCCACCCTTCAGGGTCAGCACGCCCTTGCTTTCATCGGTATATACGATTGATCGAAATCCAACCTCCATCGATTCTAATCCCTTCTCGACTTCCAGCAAAGACGCTTGGGCCAGCCAGTCCAGCCAAACTATATTGAGCACCTTTGTCCAGGCTTGTTCCGGAGCCCACTGATAGAACCTCACCTTGACACGCACGAGAAGCGACGAGGTCTCATCGAAGAACATCTCTAGGCCGTCGCCCCCGAGACTGCCGTCCTCGTTTCGCCATAGGTCCTGATCGCATAACTGCGTTTCAATCTCATCCCGTGTGGTCTGCATTCGGAAAGGACCAATCTTTCCGTTCTTTAGACTGATCGCGAATTGCTCGACGGATGCCGCTGTTTTCAAAGTATTCTCCCCAGCCAACCCATACCTTGCCCGAGCTTCACAGATGTGCCGTGGTGAACTCCTGCCGTAGGGCATGAAGGATCGCGTGCACCTCGAAAAAGAGGAACGAGCTCAGCGCACTTCCCAAGGTCGGTACGGCCCCCACCCACAAACTCACGCACGCTCGCATCCTCCTCAAGGCCGACCAGAATGACCAGCCCCAACACGACAAGCTCATCGCTAGTGAGGACGGGCGCTGGAGTGGGCATTCACGGCAAAGGCGGCAAGGAAGAAACGGCGTCGCCTTTACCCTAAACCGTGACAGACCAAAGTTGACCGCCTACCAAGAAGTCATTCCACGGCCATCAGTGGCCCGCTATTCACCTTCTTGCCAATACAGCTGGCAGATCACGACGAAAGTACAACTGTGGCGTGTCCCTCATCTCACTTGGGAGCCGACGCAACATCTCCGTCGTGAGCGGCCTGCCTGCCTGTGTCAGTTGCTGCTCTACCCACGAGATGAGCTCAGGCAAGACCGTGTCCTGCACATAGATACGAGCATCATGAGCAATGATTTTCGGGACTGCGCCAGCCCTCACATACAGCCGATCAAAAGGAATGTCTTTGCGAGCCAACCAGATTTCGCACGAGAAGAAGATGTTGCCTCCGTGGATCAGATGCGTCCTGACCACGTACGGCAATCCTTCTAGCGCAGATTGCAGGGTGGAAGTCGTCAGCACGTACCTCTGGTGCTTCCCGATTTTGTTCCGATCTGAAACGAATCCAGAACGCCTGACATCGTCCATGCCTTGCAGTGTGCATCATGGATACGTCAGACAGTCCCAGTCATCTTCCTACCGTTCTAAAGTGCCTGTGTAAAAATGTACGGCTCCATTTGGAGTTCAGGGGACATGTGATCGGGCAAGCTCCGTAGTCCTGACGGCGAACCACTGTGCGTCCGCCAAGGATCCGCCTGGGGGCGCTGTTGTTCATTGGTGGCGCGCCGGGCGGCAGCGTCGTGAGACCGAACCATCATTGCTGACACGCGGCCTGGTGCAAAGGCTGGAGCCCGTGCTCGAGATGGCCACTGCTGAGCGGCTGGCATCGAATGGAGACGCACCGCATCGATCGTGCACGAGCTGCGTGGGCTCCAAGCCAGATTCTAAAGCAGTGCCTCTCCCGTGCTGGACGTAGACAAGGACTTATTCGAGCGCGCGCCAGCGATCGACGACATCGGCGGCCACCACATCGCCCCAACCGTGCCACTTGCTGAAAGAACTCACCAGGAAAGGAGTGAGGTCTGGAAGGGCGATCTGGTCGGCCTGCAGCATTTGAAAGGCGGCGAGCAGATGCCGCTTGGACCCATCTGTGGTGGCGCCGTACAGATCGCAATACCCAATTTCCAGGACCTCTTCACACAGACGGGAAAAGGCAACAGTGCGCTGAGGACCAACGACCTGGGCCACCTCAGCCGGGAGCGCGCACCCCATCGTTCTGGCCAGCAGCGGCGCGTGTTGTTCCCACCACATGATGTTGTCGGCTGACCCCAGGGCAAAAAGGTACTCGATCAGCTCGTCAATCGCGGGATGCTCAATGCCATGAACCGAGGCGTAGCGCCGCACACAGACGGCCCCCACAGCCGCCCGGGCACGAATCGAAAGCGCATCAACGCTGCCGGGCTGGGATGGCGGTGGACCTTCGGAGGCGTGCATGCCCTCAGATTACGCGGCGCAACATCTGGTCCCAACTCAACCCGGCATCGGGGCCGCCAGACTTGAGCTGCTGGGTTGAATTGACCAGGATGAGGCCAACGCCAGCCTTGTCCGACTGTCTGCCCCCTATGCGCCGTGCAGATGGGTAAGTTCATCCCGGTCAGACGTGGCAGACTCCAGGAAATGAAATCCAAGCGCGCCCGCCTGGCCCTGCCCCTGCTCGCCGCAACTCTGCTGCTGGCCGGCTGCCGATCGGTCCCCGACGTCACCCAGGTCCCGGTACCTGACGGCCCCACCGTCTTCCACGGCACCTACATCGGCACCCTCACCGAAGCCCTGGAAATCATCGCCGCCGCCCCCAGTGCGGACGCCACCCAGCTATACGCCGCGGCCCGCACTTCCGAGCACACCACCCTGCTGGTTCTTGACCGCTCCACTGGACGTGAGCTGCGCCGGGTGAAGGTGCCTGTGGCCGAGCCCCGGGACCTTGTGACGCGCGCAGACGGCACGCTGGTGCTGGCTGGGCGGAAAGCGAGCGCCACGCTGGATCCGGGCACCCTGGGCGTCCTGACCCGCCTGCCCGGCGCCCAGCGCATCAGCGCCGACGGCGAGCGGCTGCTGATCCAGCGGGCGGATGACCGGGTGGGGCGGATCCAGACCCGTGACGGCAGCACGGTGCCGACGACCGCGCTGACGCTGGCCTGGGGGTTCGGGGTGGAGAACGTGAGCCGCGACCTGGAATGGGTTGCCACCGAGGACGGAAACGCCGTGATCAACCTGTCGACCGGGGTACAGATCGACACCGCCTCTGGACATCTGAACCCATGCCCGGCGCCCTCCACCTCAATCCCCAGGATCACCGCCCTCGCGGCCTCTGCGGAGGGGTTCGTGCTGGGGCGCCAAGACAACACCCTGGAATGGCGCAACCCGGACGGCAGCCTGAGAGACGCCCGCTGGCTGGGTCCGGCCTGCGACCTGCTGAGTGCGCCCGACTGGGTGCTCGCCCTTCAGGGCACGCAGGTGGGCTACCAGCGGTCCACCGGCAACCGCGACATGCCTGGCGAGGTCGCCATCGGGCGCTGGGTCCCCGGCGGGGAACCGCAGGTCATCGCGCGGACCACCGAGACCACCACACTGCCCTTTGCCAGTACCTTCGCCCTGGGAGCGCCTGAGGCCTACCTGCAACGGATCAAGCTCCCGGCCCGGGGACTGCGGCTGGGCGGGCGCTGGGAACAGGCCTATGAGCCGCCGCGCTTCCCAGTGACGACTCAGGTGACGGCAAGCTACAGAGACGAGCAGCAGTACGGCGTCCAGGGCACGCTGAAGGCGCTGGACCTGACCTACGCGGTGGTGGGCACCGGCAGCAACTCAGGGGGGGCGGGGAGCATCGTGTTCACCCAGGCGATCTGCGGCATCCCACCGTTCGCCCCCAACTGCCCCAGCACGAAGTGGGAGGCCGATCTGTTCCAGGGGGGACAGAAAGTTGGCCGCCTGTTCGGCAATGACCAGGACCCCAACCGCACTGGGCCAGGACGGGCAGTGCAGGAGGGCCAGCTGCTGGTCTCGCTGGACGGGGAGTACCGCAGCTTCGGCTTCCAGCTCACGCCCAGTGCCGGGCCCAAGTAAGGGGTTTTCTGGGCATTCTGAAAAAAGAGGCCAGGCTGCCCGGTGCAAAAGCTGGAGCCCGTGTTGAACACGTGAATTTGAGGACAGGCTGGGTTGATTTCGATATGGGGGCTGGCCAGGCTGCAGCTGGAGATCGGATTACTATTTAGGAGTAAATACGGATGGAATGAACGTTCAACAAGATACACAGTACATTTTTCATACACCTAGTATTACCCCACTTTCAGTATTCGATAGGATTACTAGATTCGGTAAGACGCCTATAGGGCGTTAGGAGAGACAGTAATGTTGAGATATGTTCGTATTCCTAGTGCAGTAGAGGAAGGAGAGTCTTTAGACTATATAGAATATGTCGGGACATATCCATCGCGCCAAGTGAGAGTAGTTTTCTCGGATTCGACATCTGATAGCAATTCTATTGCTTTCATGCATAACTCCTCATATAATGTTCATCTACTTACTGACGCACAGCTCGATTATAAAGTTGCTGATGACATAGAATTAATAAGCGAGCAGATTTTTGATGAAATTTGGATTCAATCGTTTGACTATTTACAATTTAATCCCCCTCGAGAACCTATGACACAATATCGTTAATGGTCTGATTCAGAGGAATGTTGGGAGTTGGCGGCAGCCAAGTAAGGCAGGCAGAAACGGTGAAGGCTCTCCAGGCTGACTACCCGTCAAAACTCTTCTAAAAGCTTCTCAGACATGACTGCGTCCCTCTTCAACGTGGCCTAAAATGACTGTCGCATGCTGGCTGATTCCAATAGGATGGAGTTCGCGTTCGAGTGAATCAGGAGGGGGCCCCGCATCACCGCTTACGTCCTTCAAAAACGAACTGTGAACACGTTGTACCAGGCGTTGACGTCCCGCTCTTTCGTCGCTGATCGGCGCAGGGCCAGACTGCACCGAACGTTTTCTCTCGGTGCAGATGTCATCTGGGTCCACACGGCCAAACAAGGTGCCGACAACCGAATTCTGGCGACCTGGGTCTATTTGGGCATCCACATTGAAGCTGTCGAACGCGTTTTGGAAAGGTGGCACCCTGTTCCAGGAGCGAGAGAGGCACTTTCCCCGGTGCTGACAACAACGCTCCACAACCTTGCACCCGCAGTCACCCCGAAAGTTTGGTTGACGGACACCAACAGTGAACACGATGTGGAACAGCAGATTGCTTCGCTGATCGAAAGTGTCCTCACCCGGGGACTCCCGTTTCTTGAGCAGTTTCACGACTTGAACACGCTCTTGAATACATTGCTGGACAAGTCGGCACACAGTCTTGCTCTGGCAGGCGGACGAGACGCCTGGGCCATGAAGGTGTTAGTGCTGTGGTTTCTCTTGGGAAAAGCAAAAGACCCAGTGGCAACTGCTCAGGTGGTCTCTGAATGTCGTCAGCTGTTCGCTGGCGACGACTCAGGATTGGTCACCTTTGAAACTCGCCTCGCGCAACTGACGAAGGAGAGCGTTTCCTGACGATCCTCCAGAATGAGGCATAAGGGTTGCTAAGGTCCGCCAAGACGATGGGGATGGATGCAGCAGTACGTCTTGTAGATAATCAAGGCCCTGACGAAACACGGACACCGCACGGTGTCCGTGCTTTTTATAGGTGACGCCCACGGTGGCAGCTCTCAGTTCGCCTGTGAGGCAGGCCCAGATAAATGCGACGCTGACAACGGTGAGTAGAGTAGATACCCGCTGTGCTTGCGTCAAACCGGTGTCCTCCAGGTTGAAGCCTCTGGTTTTGGGAGCGGCGTGCAGATTTTCCGCTTGCCAGCGCTGAGCGTACCGTCTGAGATTTGACCCTACATGACCTCGGTACGCCAGGTAGAGCACCTCACCCGTCGCGTTCGTCGTGGCAGCCACCCGAAGATGAACACCATAGATCAGCGTCTGGCGGTGCCACCCCCGAACTTCTCCTGGCTGGAGCTTCTTGAAGACAGCCCACACGGGCATACCATGGCCAATGGTGGCCCGTGCGGGCAAACGAATGCACGGAGCAATGTTGTGCCGGTCGAGGAACCCAAACCAGTGCTCACCAATAAATTCTCGGTCTGCCAACAGGCACCGCACCTGACATTCGGGACAGGCGGTGAGGAAGCGCTCAACAAGCGCTTCCCGGGTGCGCTGATCACTCGCGCCGCTATGTGGGAGCAGCGTCCACATCAACGGGAGACTGAAGCCCTTCCAGACTGCGGAGAGCAGGAGGATATTGATATCGTGCTTGCCAAACTTCCAATTCGTTCGGTCCAGGATCAGGTCCACTGGACCATCAGGGAGAAAGGTCCGTGCGAATGGGCTGGCCCCAAAAGTTGGACGGTTTTGAGTAGAGACTCGGCTCAGGTCAAGGTTACAACATCGGCTTTCCCTGCTCGCCCAGGGGACGGGCTGACGGGCACCTTTGCGGTGTTGTCTCCGCAAAGGTGGGTGGCAGGCCGCCCCCTGGCCCGTTCGGCGAACTCGTCTGGGGTTCGGTAGCCGAGTGACGAGTGTGGTCTGCGGGCGTTGTAGAACGCCCGCCAATCATCGAGCAGCACTTGGGCGTGTTTGGCGGAGTAGAAGACTTCCTGATTGAGGCATTCTGCGCGCAGGCGGGCATGGAAGCTCTCGGCAAAGCCGTTCTGCCACGGTTTGCCCGGTTCGATGAACCGGGTGCCGATATCCTGCACGGCGAGCCAGATCCCGAGATCCCGGGCAATAAATTCCGAACCGTTGTCGCTGCGAAGAAAGGCTGGGGGACCACGCCTTGCAATCACGTTCCGGAGCACGTCCTTCACCTCCAAGGAGGTAAAGGACGTCGCCACCTGCAAGGTCAGAGACTGCCGGGTGAATTCGTCGGTCAGGGTCAGGATTTTCAGGGTGCCTCCTTCCAGGGTCTGATCGAAGACGAAATCGTAGGTCCAGACGTGATTGGCGTACTCCGCCTGCATGGGAACGGACGCCCCAGTCCGGATTTTCCGGGACGATTTGGGTTTGACGGTCAGTCCCTCTTCGCGCCAGAGTCGCCGAACGCGCTTCTTGTTGATGGTGACCCCTGCTCGAACGAGCAGGGCGTGGATGAAACGGTAACCCCGCCGGGGATACTGCCGGGCCAGGTCATGGATGCGCTGCCGGAGTTCACTGTCCTGGCGCGGTTGTGGGCGGTAATGCCACGAGGATTTGGACAGGCCCACCAGAACACAAGCCCGTTCGGGCTTGATCTGCGCCGCGACCAACTCCCTGACCGAGGCGCGTTTCTGAGTGGGCGTTAGCGCTTTTTTTCAATGACGTCCTTCATCGCATCAATCTCCAGACGCTGCTGGCCGACAATCCGCAGCAGGCGGGCGTTTTCCTTCTCCAGTCGACGAAGCCTGCGGGCTTCGTCGGCGTTGGTATCGCCATATTTCTTCTTCCAGGCGTAGTACGACGCGGGGCTGCATCCAAAGTCGCGGCAGAGGTCTTCGACAGACCTCTCGCCTTTTTTGCCGTCCTGCAGGAGTTTGATGATCTGGTCTTCGGTGAACTGACGGATTTTCATGACTGGGCCTCGCTTTCCAGCTTAGGGCTGGGACCGAGTCTTCGTCTCTACTCAATGACCGTCCAGTTTTCGGGGGGCAGACCACGAAGCGAGCGAACATCGCCTCTGGAATAGTGAACTGCATAAAACGGAGCAGCCGCTGATACCGAATGGCTGTATGTGGTGCGCGACAACCAAACCAATCAAATTCTCCAAGTGAGCAAACGCGGTGATCCTAACTGGGTACCCGATCCCACTATAACAAACCCCTATAAGCCATGAGGAGTAATGAGTATGTTTGAAAGTCTGGGTATTGATCGCTATGGTCTGAGAGTTTTCAATGCTAAAGAAGCTACGATTGTTATATATGGATTGAAAGATATGGGAATTGAGATAATTGGAGTCGACGCTTTCAGGATCACACCAAACACCACACAACCTATCATGGAACATGATCTCGATTTGTCGTTTCAACGCGGAAATTCATGGGAAATTGCTCATGAATACGTTGCCAGCAAAGAAAATCTTGGGCTGTACTTTGAATTCGTTTTGGCAGATTAGTGACGATACTCAACAAATGCGAATAGGGCCTGACTTGAGCACTCTGTTTGGAGCGTGAGTTCGGTAGGGAGAAAACAGGGTGTTGGACGAATAAAAAGAGGGACGATATCAAGACGTATCGTCCCTGCTCTCAGCAACTGACACCTTTCGACAAATGGCGTCCTAGACGCGGTTCGGCATAACGAAGGCAGTATCTGGGTCTGTGACGAACCGAGATACCGCCCGCCTGCATGTTGACACGCTGGCGACCCACCTGCACACCTCCCCGCCGCATCGCTGTCTGGACGCCCTTCGACGTCTTGCTGAGATACTCCTGGCGCTGATCCAAGTTCCTGGGGAATGCCTGGGTGGGAACCACCTTGCCAGTCCATGACCGCCTGGGGGCATTCGGGGCGGGTGAGGCCGTGCTCTCACTCGCGTACCTGGCGGCGGCAGCGGCGCGGGGCATCAGCGAGCCGCCAGCGGTGGCTGGACGGTGGTGGACCTACACGAATGCCAACGCGATTCTGGACACCGCCCTGCGGCGTTTCCAGCAGCGGGGCGCTCCAGTGCTTGGTTCATTGCCTCTGGAGGTGCTGGGAAAGGCATTTGACCAGTGGGAGAAGGCGGGTTCGATGGTCACGTTCAAGGCCGAATATTTCCCTCCGGCGCCACAGGCGTAGCGCAGGTGGCGGAGCGGCTTGACTTCATCGAATCCAATAGTCGATAATCCGACTCTATGCCACCGCGCCCCCAAGTGAACACCAGGGCCCTCCAGGTCATGGCAGTGCTGTACCACGATCTGGATGGGCACCATTACGCCCTCAGTCTCAGTCAGGCCACCAGGATTGGCAACGGCACCCTCTTTCCTATCCTCGACAAACTCGAAGACCTCGGCCTGATCACGGCCGAGTGGGAGGCCGCCAACCCGCGGGGCCGCCGTCCACGACGGTTTTACACTCTGACCCCCGAAGGCATCACGCACTTTGAAACCGTCCGCGCCCAACTCTTCAGCCCTCAAGGAGGCACCCCAATCCATGTCTGACCCTCACCCTGACCGTCTCGAACGCCTGATCATGACTGCTGCCCGGCATCTGCCCCACCGCGCTGACACGCGGGAACGTGAATGGCTCTCCTTGTACGACGAGTGCACCACACGGGCCGAGCAGGTCCAGCTGACCGCGACCTGCCTCCTGCTCGCTTCCGGTGGACTTCTTCGTGGAGGAGCCTTGAAGCTTGCACGTGGGTTTTTGTTGCTCACCCTCCTTGCCATCCCGGGCAACTTTGGCAAACTCCTGATGGACGCTGGCCCGGCGTTGGCCCTGGGCATCGTGATCCTGATGCTGCTGCCCAGTCTGCAGCGGCGGTCGTTTGACGCGCCCTGGTATCCCGCGCTCACCTGGCCGGCCTGGATCTGGCGTGTCTCAGCGGCTGCCTGGGTGCTGCTCTTGCTCAGCGGCGCGCTGGTGTCCCATGACCTCCTACTCACTTTGGTACTCACCGGTGTGATGCTGCTTCTGTACGGTGAAGACCTCAATCAGGTGACTGGACGCCGCACGGCACGGTGAACTGCAACGAAGCCTGAATCCCTCTGCGTCGGGTCCTCTCGGTCACCCGTCCCTGCTTTACCGCTGGACAGTGACTTTCTCTTCCGGTGATTGGAAGACCCTCCGAACTCCTGGTCTTAGCGCGGCAGGGGTGCGGGCTGGTCTTCACGCACCACCCGGCCATCAGGGGTGTCAAGCAGATTCAGGAGGGCCGTCAGGGCCGCCGTGGGCGCGGGTGTCTGGGCCGGATTGACCCGGCGGTGCACCAACGCGGCACTCTGAACGAGTTCATCGTCCAGTTCCTGCTGTTGTCTCGCGGCATCGTCCATCAGCTCACCTCCAAGGAGTTCTGCATTATTGCAGGTACAGCGTGGCAGATCGTCCGGCCTCCCGCAATCGGGCCGACAGGGGCGTCGATGGAGCGTACAACGTCCCGAACGACACCTCCGTGTTCAACACGGGGATCAGCAGGCGCGTGCCTTCCAGGGTCACCGGGTCCGCCACAGCCAGTTGCAGGCCCAGCATGACTTCCCGCTCGCCGGTCTCCCCATGGGAGTGCAGGAAACGCTCTGAAGCGTCCACGTTCAGCGTCAGCGCGTCGTAGGGCTGATACTTGCTGTTCTGCGCGCAGTAGAGCCGAAAGGAGAGCGGCGTGTTCGGGAGCACGGCCAGGAACAGCACCGCACGGGCCAGCGCCGCGTAGGAGGCCACGTCCGTCACAGCAGCCGGGAAGAAGTCTGGCAGCTGCTCCACGTCCGCCCCCCGGTCCCTCAGTTCCGCTCGGATGGCGCGGGCCACTGCATTCAGATGCGGCTGCTCTGCGGGCGTGAGGTGTTTGGCGACGTGCCGGTCGAGATCCCCCCAGTACGCGCCCAGCTCGCCTGGAGGGACGGTCGCGCACGCGTCGAGCAGGCTGCGCGGCACGCTGCGGTCCAGGCGGGTTTCACTGGGCAGTCGCCCCAGCAACGTGCGTTTCTCGAAGGTGAGCAGCAGCGTTGAGGCTAGGTTGATGCGTGGCCGGGCTGGGTGGTACAGGTCGGCCATGACGCTCACGGGCGGTTGCGGCTGCCCCATCCCGCCGTGCGCGAGGGTCGCCAGGTGCCAGGCCTTCCAGAACGTCAGGTCCGGGTAGTGCCGCCGCCACGCGCCCAGGCGATTGCGGACGCTGAGGTGCCGTGCGGCCGTCACAGGTACCGCTCCAGTGACGTGCGGCTGAAGGCGCGCCAGAGTGGATACGTCTCGGTATACGATTCCGCCAGCGCCCACGCCACGCGCCGGAATTGGAAGGTCCAGGCTTTGGAGACCACCACCTCTTCCATTTCGTTTTTGTCGTTGCGCTTCATGTACGTCTCGGCGGGAATGGAGCGGCGATCAATCGGGCCAACGGCCGAAAACGGCCGCCGGGTCTTTTTCCAGTACGCATCGGTGGTTTCCACGGTGCTGGCGTACTGCTCGGCGTCAGCGTCCCAGACGGCGAGCACGGCGTACAGACGTTTGGCGGAGAGGCCCGCATGGTCCTGCGGATCGAAGCGCCGGGCGTCCGATTGCGTGACTTGCACGTCGACCGGCTGGCCCAGCTGGACTCGGGCCTGGAGGGCCTCTTGCAGCGCCCGCTGGTACTGCTCCTGATCCGGGTGATCCTGCGGGTCAACCAGGCGCGGCCACTTGTGTTCGAAGCCTGCAGCGCCGCGCAGTAGCGCATTCAGGAGAAGGATGTCGCGTTCCGGCAGACGAGGGCCGGAGTCCAGCGCGCGGCTGCACAGGCGATGCACCTCGGCACGGTTCGGTTTGTACTCGAAGGCTGGATGACCGCGCAGGGCCGTCCAGCGGCGGCGGGCACGTTCCGGTTCCTCCTGCCATTCGCGGTGGTAGCACGCCAGCTGGTGCAGGTCACGGATGCGGTCAGACTCGGCGGGCTCGAGGTGCCAGGGGTTCGCGTCGTCCAACTCGCGCGTCAAGCGTTCCGGGACAGGCAGGTACGTGACGACCGCTTCGCGAACGATGGCGATCTGTTGCTCAGCGGAGAGGCTGCCCGTCAGACCCAATTTGTGGGCGAGCTGGATCCGCGAGGACCGCACCTGTTTGGCGTGGAGATCAAACTGGCCGATGTCGACGCTGTACAGGTCCTCCATGCATTTGCGGCCGATCTCGAAGGTGCCCTGGGTGAGTCGGTCGCGGATGACAATCAGGGTTTTGGCTTTCTCGTCGGTGCCGCAGCCGGAGCAGCGTTGCGAGTCGGCGTAGACGCGGCGCTCGATGGCGTCGTAGTCCCCTTCGCGCAGGAGCTGCGCGTTGCTTTTCGCGTTGGCCTTGACCGTATGACTGAAGTTCAGGGGGAAATTTAAGGGCTCGGATGTGAGCGGATCAGGCACCTGGACAGTGTACCGAGCGTCCCCAAAACCAGTGTGGGGATTGGGCAGGGAGATTTGACCAAACTCTCCCTCCACGTCTTTCGAAGCTGTGATTCTGCGCGAAACTGGAACATCCTTACGCACAGACACTTTCGCTTGGGAGCGTTTCACCAGAGCTCTGCAACTGTCACTCGTGATTCAAATTTAGTCGATCTGGATGCTAACGGTCACAGAGCCAACACGATCAGTGCCCGTGTCGGCCTTGATGTACGTTTGAAAAGTGAAATAGGTTGCGTCGATATTGGTCCCGGTGCGTTTCGCCTCATTATCTGCCACCACCGTCACATACGCGTTGTCAGCCGTGAATGGAACCCCGTCCCAGCGCACCTGGACCCGGCCGTCGTCAAAGGACGCCACGACATTCGAGCCCAACATTTTGCTGGCCTCGTCCTTGGTCAACAGAATCAGCCTGGTGTCTTTGGGGAGGTTGATCAGTTCGACTTTGAGCTTGACGCGCATGCTCGCTCCAGGTGCGAGGACAACCGGGCGATCTGTTTCGGTAGCTGCTATGGGCGTGCCACTCTGATACGACGCTGGGCACAACCCAGAGCTGACGCAGTTTCCACAACTGCTCAGCACGGTAGAGAGACTGAAGAACAGACCGGCAGTCAACAGGAAACGCACGACGTCAGCATAAGACCTCATGGTTCAGTCGCGGCGGATTTTCAGCTCCCTGGTCCGCCCCACAGCCGCTCCTCGCTTTGTCGGTGGCCGTCTTCAGCATGCCTCCAGACGGTCTGTGTGGGGTGGCCTGCGCAGATTGGGAGACACACCCGGGCCAAAAGTGACACACTCCAGGAAATGAACTCCAAGCGCGCCCGCCTGGCCCTGCCGCTGCTCGCCGCAACCGTGCTGCTCGCCGGCTGCCGAGCGGTGCCCGACGTCACCCAGGTCCGGGTGCCGGACGGCCCCACCGTCTTCCATGGCAGCTACACCGGCACCCTCACCGAAGCCCTGCAGATCGTCGCTGCCGCCCCCAGCCCGGACGGCAGCCACCTCTACGCCGCCGCCCGCACCTCCAATCACACCACCCTGCTGGACCTGGACCCGGCCACCGGACGCGAGTTGCGCCGGGTGAACGTGCCCGTGCCCGATCCCCAGGACCTCGTGGTGCGGGCAGACGGCCTGCTGGTGCTGGCTGGCCGGAAGGCGAGCGCCACGCTGGACCCGGGCACCCTGAGCATCCTGACCCGCCTGCCCCGCGCCCAGCGCATCAGCGCCGACGGCGAGAGGCTGCTCGTCCAGCTAGAGGAAAACCGGGTGGGCCGGATCCGCACCCGCGACGGAAGTACCCTGCCGACGACTGCGCTGACGCTGGCCTGGGGGTTTGCGCTGGAGAACGTGAGCCGGGACCTGGAATGGACCGTCACCGAGGACGGGGACGCCGTGATCAACCTCTCCACCGGGGCCCGGATCGACACCTCTTCTGGACACCTGAATCCGTGCCCGACAACTCCCAGCTCTGGGATCGCTGCCCTGGCGGCTTCCGCGGAGGGCTTCATGCTGGGGCGCCCAGACCACACCCTGGAATGGCGCAACCCGGACGGCACTCTGCGGGACGTCCGCTGGCTGGGCGGGTCGTGCGGCTCGCTCAGCCAGCCCGACTGGGTGCTGGCCCTTCAGGGCACGCAGGTGAGTTACCAGCGGTCCACCGACAACCCGGACATGCCCGGCGAGGTCGCCATCGGGCGCTGGGTCCCGGGGGAGGAGCCGCAGGTCATCGCGCGGACCACCAAGACCAGCCGGCTGCGCTTTCGCGGCACCTTCGCCCTGGGCACGCCGGAGGCCTACCTGCAACTGATCGCACTCCCGGCCGAGGGGCTGCGGCTGGGTGGGCGCTGGGAACAGGCGTATGAGCCGCCGCGTTACCCGGTGACGACGCAGGTGACGGCGAGCTACAGAGACAAGCAGCGGTACGACATCCAGGGCACGTTGAATGCGCTGGGCCTGAGCTACGCGGTGGTGGGCATGGGCACCGGGAGCGCCTCAGCGGGGTCGGGGGACATCGTGTTCACCCAGGCGATCTGCGGCATTCCGCCGTTCGCCGGCAACTGCCCCAGCACAGAGTGGAAGGCCGATCTGCACTGGGATGGGAAGAAGGTGGGCAGCTTCTACGGCTTTGGCCAGGACCCCAACCGCAGCGGGCCAGGACGGACGCCGCAGGAGGGATCGCTGGGGTTCTCGCTGGACGGGGAGTACCGCAGCTTTGGCTTTCAGCTCGCGCCTGGCGCTGGGCCCAAGTAAGGGCTCTCCTGATGAGAACAGGCTGCTCGAGGCAAAGGCTAGAGTCGGTGCCGGATGCGGTCTCTCAGGAGCGAGGAGCGTCAGGATAGCTCCATGAATGAACAGCTCCCCACAGACGCGTTCCCAGACCCGCACGACTACCTTGTGGCCGCCCTCGACGTCATCGAGCGCGAAGCGGTGCGGGCGAACGCCGTGGACTGGCCGTCTGTCCGTGCGGGAGCCCAACAACTCGCCGCAGGCACCACCACCACCGCAGGGACGTACCCGGCCATCGAATTCGCGCTGCGCGCCTTACAGGACCAACACAGCTTCCTCAAGCGCCCGAATCAGCAGCACGGGGTGACGCCCGGGGGCTTTGGCCTCAAGTACATCCGGGGGACGGTCGCCCGCGTGTATCCCGGCAGCCCAGCCGCCCGGGCGGATTTCCAGGTCGGTGACCGCATCCTGGCCGTGAACGGCACGCCCGTTGGGGCAGGCCTCAACGAGGGGTTGCCCCGGCAGGGCGAGGCCACCGTCACCTCTCAGAGACGCGGTTCTCAGGAGATCCGGACGGCACACCTGCTCCGGGCGCCTTTCGGCCTCAACCGTCTTCCTCAGGGCCGCCTCCTGCACCCTGGCGTCGCCTGGCTGGACCTGCCCGACCACGGCGGTAATGGGACCCTTCCGGACGGGCGGCTCTACCAGGACGTGGTTCAGGGTCTGATCGCCGAACTGGGTGCGGCCGGCGCAGAGCAATGGATCGTCGATCTGCGTCTGAACGAGGGCGGGAACATGTATCCCATGCTGGCCGGCATCGGCCCCCTCGTGGGAGAAGGCCGCCTGGGCGCGTTCGTGCGGGATGACGCCTCCTGGGCGTGGGCCTATCACGCTGGGGCCGCTTCCGTCGACGGACACGTGAACTGCCGGGTCAGCGGGGAGCCACTGGCCCCGCTGGCTCCGGGGGTGCCGGTGGCGGTGCTGATCTCGCCGCTGACGGGAAGCAGCGGCGAGATCATGGCCATCTCGTTCAAGGGGCGCGCGGGGACGCGCTTTTTTGGGGAGCCGACCCAGGGGCTGACCAGCGCCAACAGTCCGTATCCTCTCGCGGACGGCGCGGAACTGTGGCTGGCGACGAGCTACGAGGCCGACCGAACGGGCCAGCTGTACACGGCGGAAGTTCATCCCGACGTGAACGTCGTCATGGAGTGGGAGAACTACCTGACGAAGGGGGATGCTGTGCTGCTGGCGGCGCTGGGCTGGCTGGGGGTGTCGCTGCATGGGGAGCGCCCTGACTTCGACTTCCAGCTCATCCCCGGCGCTGCAGCCCTGTAATGGTTGTGTTGCCTTAACTGGTTCGACGGCAGGCTGCGGGCAGGGATAGCCTGAAATTCAGGTCATCCCGGCGGCAACCGTTGACCACGTCTGAAACGCGTGTCTTTAATTTTGTCTTCTGGTCGTGGCGGAAACGCTGGTGCGGGTGTGATGGTGGAGGTTCTCGATCCGGGCATGCAAGTTCAGAAATTCCTGTGCGCGTTTCCGCCGCTTGAATCCCTGTTGTTGTCGCTCCTGACGTCGTGTG
>NZ_JACHFL010000039.1 GCF_014201875.1 Deinococcus humi
TCGAGCAGGGTGGACAGGGCGTGAACCACGTCCTGGACGCCGCCTAAGCGCTTAGCGGCCTCGTCCGGGTGGATTACTGCGGGGTCAGCTTTTAACGGGTTTTGGGTGGTCACATTGCCGGGAATAACGGCCCATCGGCGGAGCTGTTCGAGCAGTTCCGCCCTAATCTGCTCTGAAGGGGTACATGACCCCTCAGTATTTTTTTCGCTGTCCTGGACGCCCTCTAAAATTTGAGCTTCCTCGGCCCGCTTTGCGGCGTTCGCAATCGCGTTGTAGGCCGTCCGCCCGGCCGCCCGGTCCGCATCCAGGTTGCGGTACGCGCGCTTGTAATCCTGATATCTCAACCGGGCGGTGTGGTTCGGGGTCAGCCGGATCGCGTAGAGCATGCCGTCGACGGCTGTGACCCGTTTCCCGTCTAGGGTGGTGGTGGTGTAGTGCGGACGGGCGGACAGGTAGCCGGCCTTCTGGAGTTGGGTGGTCCAGTCGCGCAGGGTGTTATCGCTGACCCCCAGTGCTTCGGCCAGCAGTTCGGCGCATAGGTGCAGCACGATTTGACGGGGTGACTGGCCGTCCTTGTCGTACAGGTACAGTCGGGTGGCCAGACCGAGGCGGGCCAGCTCGTGCAGGCCAGCGGCCAGTGCCCCCGCTCCAGCGGTCCCCGCACCCCGGCCCCGTTTCGGGCGGAAGTCCTCCAGCGCCAGCAGCTCCTCCAAGCGCGGCAGGGGCTGGCGCTGGACCTGCTGGCGCACGAACACCTGGCTCAGTTCGGCCCGCTCTCTGGCCTCCTGCTGGTCCAACAGCCGCAAGGTATCCAGCAGCCACGCCGGTTGCCCCTCTGCGCCATCCTGGGCCACTGGGGCCTCCACAGGGCGCGGCGTGACCTGCTGGGGATGACGGTCATGCGCCTTGCTTCTGGCCTTGCGCTCGACAGTGGGAGCCAGCGTGGCAGGCGCGTCTTGGTCCTCGACCTGGTCTGAGATCAGCAGGGGGGGGATAGCGACGGGGACAGGGCGACGGGTCTGCTGGAAGTGCTTGCTGGACGGTGGCTTGGTGCGGCCCACGTCCACCAGCTCCCCACGCAGGGCGGCACGACTCATCTGCAGAAAATGGGTGGTGCTGACCGCTTGTCTGGGGGTGAGAGAAGCGTCAATGGTGGTCGGGGCTGGAAAACTATGTGGGCTTTGGCGTACGCTATCGGTACGGCTACCCTGTCGTTGGTTTTTCATGTGAGAGTGGGTTCCTTCGAGGTGGGGTAGCAGAGCGGCACGTTTGGCGACGTGGCCGCTCGCTTCGTTTTCAACAGTAGCACTCCACCTCGTGTGGGGTGTCGCTTTGTTGGGGTTTTGTTGGAAGCTCCCAGCACTCAAGGGATACTGGAGGCATGACCGAGCTTCCCCAACCATCGCCGAATGCCGCAAAATCAGTGGGCTCATCTCACACGTCACACAAGCCAAAGCCGATCATTCCTTTCTTTGCCGTGATCCGGGTGCTTTCCACCGTGCGCTGGGTGGATGAGGAGGCCGAGTTCCTGCTCGGTGGTGTACCCACTCGTGTCCGGATAGCCCCAGATCGTGCACAACAGCTTCAGGGGCAACCTCTTGAGGAAGGACAGGTCTACAGCCTGGCGTTGTGGTTCCGCACGCTTGAAGGTCAGGTGCAGGCCCTTGAGCTGGCTGGGATCAAGCCCTTGAAGGATCAGAATCCTGCTGAGGCACTGGACATGTCTCCGACCTGTACGCTGGCCACCCGTCTGAAAGCCGTTTTTCCAGAGGACGGGTATTTCGATGTCCAGGTGGAAACCAATCCGGCAGGACAGCTCCAGCAGCCATTCGACATACGCGTCTGGGCTGCTCCAGACTTCATTGCGCGCCTCCCCAGATTAGAGAAAACGTTGATCGTGTACGGCGAATACCAGCCTCAGACGGGTCGTCTGGTGGCCCAACACTGGAGAAAGACCCGCGTCGGCCAGCCGGAAGGCGGTCAGCAGGAGCAGCATGGCTCAGAGCAGAACAACAAGTCTGTTTGAGAGCTTCGGCCTTTTCAAAGTTGCACCTGCCGAGTCTGGTCTGTGCCCTGAAAAGCTTTCAGTGAACCCAGACCACTCGAATATCATCCTCAATTAGGATTCCCGTTCGTCGGCGTTCAGGCGCTCAAGCTGGGCGTACACGTCGCGGCGGTTGCCCTCCCGTCGGCGGCCCACACCGATCACCAGCACCACCACCTCATCCCGAATCACCCGGTACACGATGCGATAGCGCTGGCCCACCGCCCGCACGCTGCGGTGCCCGCGCAACTCGCCTAGCAGCGCCTTGCCCTGCATTTCAGGGTCGGCAGCCAGGGCCTCAATACGTTCCAATAGGGCATCACGCTCGCGGCGATCCGTCACCGCCTCCAGCATCTCTAGGGCTTTGGGCGTCAGGGTGACCTGATGCGGCTGGGCGGGTTGTGGCGTGGTCACGGCGCTCAGGGCTTCAGGCGGGCGCGTACGTCTGCCAGGCTGACCCTTTCGCCACGGTCTGCCTGTGTCATGCTCTCGCGCAGATCGGCCATCAGATTGCCGTCTTCAAGCAGATCCAGAGTTTCAGCCAGACTCTCGAACTGCTCATAGCTCAGCGCGGCCATCACTGGCTTGCCGTGGCGGGTGATGATCACTGGCTGCTCGCTGAGGGTTTCGGGCAGCTCCAGGAATTGTTTGCGGGCCTCGCTGATCGTCAGGAACCGGGTCATGCCCTAGTGTACAGCAAAGTGTACAAATGGCCCGATGCATAGATTTGACGGTGGTTGTATTCAGCGCTCTTTTAGAGAAATCAAGGCGGCCTGCGGGGCGCTTTTTCCATTCCCACTGGTGACCTCAACGCAAGAGGAAGGCCCCGCACCCTCTCTTTGCTGATTCTTTTTCGCTGGGCTGCTGTTGTCCCGCAAGGTCACCACTCTTCGTCATCTCCAGGGACCGCCGGTGCCGCCTCCAATGGTCCCTGATTCTGGCGTCGGCACTCTTCGGCCAGCTCCGGGTACAGCTCAGCAATGGTCTGAAACACGCGTTCGTTCAGGCGACGGCGGGCCTCGCGCGCTCCTGTGCGGCACAGCAGCTTCTGTTGCATCTCCGGGTAGCCCGGCGTCGTGAAGCGCAGGTGATGGACCATGACCCGCATCACGTCCAGCACATGGCTGTGTAAGGTGACGTAAGGCCGGTCTACGTCCTGTTCATCCACCCAGGCGTTGTAACGCTCGATGGATTCGACGACGAGGTGTCGCAGTTCCATCTGGGGGACCTGGAGCTCCAAACGCTCCACCTCGTCCAGAATCCGCATACGCTGGGCGTCCTTGCCTTTCTGGGCCGAGTCCTTGCGCGCCTCGCTCTGGTCCAGCAACTCGAAGAAAGCGTCGGTGCGTTCGACCTCCTCCACGCGTTCCAGGTCATAGAGCTTCAGGGGTGGGCGGCTGGGGTAATTCCGGTTTGGTGGGCGGGCGTCCGGCTCTCCCAGCAGCTCGCGGATCATCTTGGGGGTCCACCCGCGCTCGACCCGCAACTGGGTGGCGGTCACGCGGGCTGGGCGTCGGCGCTCGCCTGGTGGCTGGACCTCCCTCTCCTCCGGCATGGGGTTCAGGGTAGACCCTAACGGACCTTAAGCCCCAGATCGACGCAGCAACCGCGCCAGCCAGCTGCGGCGCGGCTCAGCCTGTGCGCTGTGCAGGGCCACCCTCAATCGGTCGGCACTCAGCGTTTCGTTCACAGCATCTCGGACCACTCCTGGCAACCCATGGATGGTCCCGTGACTGGCGGCAGCGTGGCTCGCAAGAGCCTCCAACTGCCGCTTCATCTCGTGTTGATCGGCGGTCATTCCCTGCATGGCGGCAATCAGGCTTCCAAGGTGCTCACGCAGGGTCTTCACTTCCAGATGAAGTTCAGCGTTGTGGGCCTGAGCCAGGTGCAGCGCAGCCAGCAGCTCGGCAGTCACGGCCTCCAGGTCCGTCCGCTCACCCCCCGAGCGGGTGAGCGGCTGAATTTGGGGCAGAGTACTGTCGTCGCGGATGAGGGTCAGGGCGGTCTCGACAGAGGCGACTTGACCAGCGTGAACGGCTTTCAGGGCTAGGCGCAGGCGGTCCAGAGCCTCGCCTGTGAACAGACGACCTCCCCGTGCATCTCGCTCCAGCATGCCAAAGACGACTTCATAACCAGCAGCAGCCCGCCGAAGAGCTGCGCCGGATACACCCAGCTCGGCAGCAGCCTGCCGGGGCGTGAAGACGAGTTTGGCCATGCTGCCCAGCTTAAGGGAGGGTGGGCGCTCACGCGCAAGGCTTGCGGGCGCTCACCCGGGCGCAAGCCTTGCGAGCGAGTCCTTTTCTTGTCTTGAACGCACAAACTTCTTTGAGATTCCTTCGCGCACGACCCTTTTGGTAACGTCAATTACCAGAAATTAGACCCCAGCGATAACTTCGGTTAAGTGCAGAAGGCCCTGAAGACAACCCTATTCAGTGTCGAAAACCTCCAATTCGGATTGCTTCAAGCCAGATCTTCACCCACGTTAAGAATCAGGCTTCCCGTGGCACCCCTGCCTTTAAATACTCGGTCAGTGGCACACCACGTCCCCGGTGCCGGACTCAGCCCACGCTGGGCAGCGTGAACCCGAATGTCGCCCCCTCGCCCACGGCACCGTGCGCCGTCACCTGCCCGCCATGTCGGGCGATAATCCGGCGCACGTTCGCGAGGCCGACCCCTATACCCTCGAACTCGTCCGCCCGGTGCAACCGCTGGAAGACACCGAAGAGCTTGTCCTGATACCTGGGATCGAAGCCCACGCCATTGTCCCGCACGAACACCGCCCACTCGTCCGGGCGCTCCTCCGCCCACACCTCGATGACCACGTCCGCCCTGTTGCGCGTGTACTTGAGAGCGTTGGAGAGCAGATTCTGGACCACTTGCCGCAGCAGGTTGTGATCTCCCGCGACCAGCGGTAACGGTTGGACGTGCCAGGTCACAAGCCGCTCCAGCACGTCCACCTCCACCTCCTCGCGCACTGACGCCACCAGCGCCCCCAGGTCGACCACCCCTACCCGTAAGGGCTGGCGGGACGTGCGCGACAGGTCGAGCATCGCGTCGATCAGGGTATTCATCCGCACCGCTGCCTGATCGACCACCTCGAGGTAGCGGGTCGCCCTGCTGTCCAGCCCGGCCCCAAAGGATTTGCGCAGCAGGGCGTTGAAGCCCTGGATGTGCCGCACCGGGGTCCGCAGGTCATGCGAGACGCTGTATGCGAAGGCTTCGAGTTCCTCGTTGGCGCTCGCCAGCGCCGCGGTCTGCCCGGCAAGCCGTTCGCGCTCGCGCGCCAGTTCCGCCACCTGCTCCGCCCGGTCGAGCGCCAGGCTCAGGCTGCGCCCCACCGTCTCGATGACCGTGCGGTCCACCGCTGTCCAACCTGAGCGCCCGAACGCGGCCAGTCCAAAGATGCCTCGCACCCCCCGGGTGGTCCTGAGCGGCACCATGGCCGTGGCGGTCACGTGCGCCGTGTGCGGTGCCAGGTGGTCCGTATTCTCGTCATACACCTCCTGGTAGTACGGCTGACCCGTCTCGAAGGGCGTGCGCAGATTCCCGGTGCTCGCGTGCGGCAGGCCCTGCTCGTGAGCACGACGGAGCTCCGCGCTGCCGTACTCGCCGAGCATTCGTCTCACGAACCAGCGCTCTCCCTCACGTTCGTAGTACACAGCAGCGTCCAGGGGAATCAGGCTGCGGATCATTGCCTGGGCTCGCCCGACCAGGACGTCAGGATCCAGGTCGATGGTAAGGTCGCGCGTCCACTCCTCGAAGGCGTCCAGGGCCCGGTTGCGCGCGTCGAGTTCCGCATTGCGTTGCCGCAATTCCCCGTCCAGTCTGGCGGTGCGCAGAGCGGCGGCAAGTTGCCCACTGAACAGGTGCAGAAAGTCCCAGTACGCGTCGTCCAGGTGCTTGCGCGGGTTGATCCCCACGGCGAGCAGCCCCAGCGGCGCGGCCTCCTCAGGTTGCGTCAGCGGCAGCACCGCCAACTGCGTGACCGGCTCTGGCCATGGCCCGGTGACGAAGGGTTGCACCGGGATCACCTGTTCCTCGCGCGCCTTCAGCCAATCGTGGGGCGCGTGATGCCAGGGCGCCGTCTGCTCGTCACTCAGCCCAGCCGCGCCGACGAGGTGCAGTTCGCCTCCGGCAGTGGGCACGTACAGCAGCAGGCATGGCAGATCGTGGGGGTTGTCCTCGGCGACGGTCCGGGCAGCCTGCATGACCTGCTGGGGGGCGGCCGCGCCGAGCAGGGCGGCGGTGAGGGCCGCAAGGGTCCGGGTGCGGCGTGCCAGGAGCACCCGCTCGGTGGTCTCGGTCACGGAGGAGAACACGCCCTCGACGTGTTGGTCGACGTACACCGGGGTGTAGCCGACATCGAAGTAGCACTCCTCCAGGTATCCGTGACGCACCAGGGGCACCAGCAGGTTCTCGAACGCGGCGCTCTCCCCGCGGAGCGCGGCGTCGAACACCGGCTTGAGACCCGGGTAACCGTCCTGACCGAAGATGTCGGCGGTGCGGGCTCCCAGGGCGGCCGGGTGCTTGTCGGCCCCGAGGATGGGGCGATAGGCGTCGTTGTACAGCGCGATCAAATCTGGCGTCCACGCGAGGTACATGGGCTGTTTGGACGCGAGCATGAGGTGCACGGAGGTCCGCAGAGCTGCCGGCCAGGTGCTGGGTGGCCCGAGGGGGGTGGAGGCCCAGTCGAGGTCGCGCATAAGGGCACCCAGCTCGCCGCCCTCACGGAAGAGCAGGTCGGGCTGGGGATGGTTGTCGGTGGTCATATGGCTGTCACGTATGGTATCGGTCAGGGGCCTAGCCTTAGAGCCTGAGGACAGAATGGGCGGGCGTATGGTCCGGGAATGATCGAGCAACTGGTGCCGGATGGTCTGTGGGCTCTTGCACAACAGGTGATTCCTGCACCACCGGCACGGCCGCGGGGTGGCCGACAGCGACACTCCGCTCGTCGGACCCTGGCCGGCATCGTGTATCTGCTGCGGTGGGGCCTGCCCTGGCGACAGTTACCCCTGGCTCTTGGATTTGGGAGTGGGCGCACCTGCGAACGACGCTTTGACGAATGGCAACGTCAGGGCGTGTGGATGCGCCTCTGGCGCATCCTGTTGGATCACGCGCAACGGCACGCGTCTGTGGACTGGTCTCGGTCAGCGCTGGACTCCATCAGTGTTCCGGCCCCACGGGGCGGAACGCACACCGGACCCAACCCCACAGACCGAGGAAAGGCCGGGAGCAAACTCCACCTGCTGATTGATGGACAAGGCCTTCCACTCGCTCTCACCGTGTCTGGAGCGAATGTGCATGATTCTCGGCACCTGGAAGGCACTGTCGATGCGGTGCCTGGCGTGCGGAACGGACGACCGGGTCATCCCCGGCAACGTCCAGCCAAGCTGCATGCCGATAAGGGCTACGATTTCGAGCGCTGTCGTCAGGCCCTGGTGCACCGCAGGATCTCTCCCCGCATCGCCCGGCGCGGGGTGGAATCCAGTGCCACCCTGGGGCGGTATCGCTGGCGAGTGGAACGGACCTTGAGCTGGCTCGTGTCGTACCGCAAGCTGGCCGTTCGCCGGGAACGAAGCGCGGCTTCGTTCCTTGCCCTGGCTCAGTTGGCGTGTGCCTTGATCGTGTGGCGCCGGACGAGCGGGGCGCTCAGCGCCCCGCAGGCTGGGTGACCGTTTGTAATTGCTCATAGAGCTTGCCCAGCAGCTTCACCTGACGTTCTGCGGCCTTGATCCGTTCGTCTTCCTGCTCCAGCTCTTCCATCCGGATCGCCTGCCCAGCCAAGGTCTTCGCGATGCCTAACAACGCTTTCTCAAACTCCATGGCGGCCAACATCGCTTCACCGCTCTCCATCGCCAGATCGCCAGCCATACCTTCGAGCATGTCCATCATGTCCATGCCCTGCAGGGGCAGTGCAGCAACGGACAACTCGGGGCTGACTTTCTTTCGTGGCATCCCTCAGTCTGCCACGCTTCGCATTCACGCCTCGTTCTGTCCTCAGGCTCTTAGGCACGGCTTCATATGGCACTCCGCATGACCTGGACCGGACGTGATGAAGCTGCCTGACGTCCGTTTGGGGTATACCCCAACCTGACGTCAGGCTGGATGCATATCAGTATGATAAACACGGCAAAAAACAGGTGTGGTTTTGACAACCTGTGAGGGTCTAAGAGTCTAATCTGACACTCGTCTCAGTCCCTCAGGCGTGACAACAATCCGATTTAGTGTTAATGCCTACACATAGCCGGAGCTAAGCACCAAATAGAACATTGAATATTAGTAGTTTAATCCTACTTTAATAGGAATATGTGATAATTATCGTATATGTCCCGCATTGGTTTACTATAAATTTTGACATGATCAAGAGGCATAACGGTGGACGAGGCAGGAAGTCCAGCAGCAAGCATCAGAACTTTAGCATCAGTCTTGCTCCACATTTGAAGGAAGCCCTTGATGCTGCTGTAACCGAGGAAGTCAGTCGGTCCGAGGTTATTGCTGGGTTAATTGAGGCCCATCTCCTGAAAGCAGCACCACCAGGCGTGGCCAGCAGTAGCCAGAGTAGCACCAGAGAAGAAATCAACTGAACCACTCGAAACCAGCCTGCGAAGTCACAAAACACAGTCTCACCGCTGATAAAATTACTCTTATCAGCGGGTAAATGACTTGTGGTCATGACTGAAGGGGTGGCTCTATTGGCTTTTCTTTCATCGTAAAGTTTTGCAAAATCCCCAATTCCCTTCTGAGTTCATCAATCAAACTAATCAATGCTTCGGAAGCTATTAATAGCTCCTCTGTATCTTTTATGGTCTTGCCTATTTCATCGAGACTCAAAATGTGAACATCTTCCATCCCTTATTGTGGGAACGAATACCACGAATAGTTCTCAAGTAAACAGGGATAACTTCATTAAGCCTAAGTTTAGAGCGTAATTTTTACGTGATTGATATTTGAAATGGCGTCGGCTTGCGGAATATTTGACAAACTACTGGCAATAGTTTGATGTATCTTTTGGTATGACCAAGAAGCATGTCGGGGGCAGGGGCAGAAAGGCGATCAACAAACACCAAACATTTGGGGTCAGCCTTCCACCACACCTCAAGGCAGCCCTCGATGCTGCTGTGACGCAGGAAGTCAGCCGATCTGAGGTTATCGCTGGGTTGATTGAGGCTCATCTCCTGAAGGCAGCATCTGCAAAGAGATCATCACCAACAGCTGAGGCCACAGCAGCACAGCACAAGGCATCTAAACCATCCAAGACTCCGACCAACCTCCCTGCTGCCGTGACTGTGATCTCGCAGCAGATGAAGCGAGGACTGGGCTGGAAGCCAGAGAAATACGAAGTGGCCGAGAAGGCGCTGGCTGAGGGTTACACCATCACCAGAAAGGCAGATAGCGCCAACTACACCACCGAGAAAGGGAGTGTCGTCTCATGGCGCACCATCCAAGCGCTTCTAAAGCAGGGTGTCGTGGTCACGCTCGATTAAGAAGCATCCGCTGTCCACAGATGACGAGTGTTCTTATCAGAGGTAACCAACCAATCGTTACGCTTGAAGAGTAGCTAGACGCTGTCTTCGCTCCGCTTCCGAGATATGTAAATCTTCTAACTCACCCAGCAACTTATCAATGAGGGTGATGAAGGCATCAGAAATAGCCAGCAGATTCTCTGTCTCTTCAATGGCCCTGTCGAGCTCCATAAGTGATGAACGGTAGAGCTCTCTCATCGCACCATTGTGCTGTCTTTGGCTGCGAGTAGTTGATAAGCAGATTGAGTAAGCTTCATTAAGATGAAGTTTCAACTCAAATTATGTAAATAACTTATAGTAGTGAGACATAATAATAGTTACCTCAGGATGGTAATCATCCTGAGGTAACAACAACCAATTTGCTTTACTGTTGTTTGGCCCTTAAAGCGCAGAGGTTAGATTCAAGTCGTCTATTAATCTGTCCATCCCGCTATATACATATTGAGGAGCGTAATCGTAGTTCTGGCAATTAAATTCGCTTATTATTTCTTCGAGTCTCTGATTGCTCGGGTGGAGATGCAATGGCTCTGGGTCAGGGAGTCTGAAGGAAGCAAGGTCAGGAAGAATAGGTTGAAGTGGTTGGAGAGAGAATCGTCTCTGTGCAGCTAATGCAAGCTCAGCAAATGTCTGCTCTGCCGGGAGATTGACAATGTCTTTGTAGATAGATTTATCAAAAGCCATACCAACTCCTTCTGCTCTTCCTTGGGTTTATGGACACCACTTCCTACCCTTATGGTAGGCACCCCCGCTTTAATATTTGTAGCCTTGGTACTGTTAACGTAATTCCTCGTCTAATTTGCTTCTCAGCAGAATAAGAAGGTGTGTCTCAAACTCAACGAGAGGTATCGCGTACGGCCTGACCTGAGCTCTGACAGCTTCCGAACAAAAAAGGCCGAGGCGCATACGCACACCCGGCTCACCGTGGAAAATGGCCCTCAGTGCAAGCGCCTTGGGAAGAGCGTACAAGGTGCATCACACCATTCCTCAGACCGTAGCTGTCCGTCTTCCCACCTCTACCATCACCGCTGATGCCGTCCCAGCGGGTATCGAAGGCCAGTGATCCCTCACGCGAAGGGGCTCTTTATCCTGCTGTTGAAGCAGCAACCCGTCAAGGTCATAGCTACCGTTTTCGATGTGTCCCGTGGAGTGAATTCTGGCACTCCCACTCGCGAGTCTGAATTCTCGATCACCGCTCGTAACCGTAGGACCGTTCGTGTTGACGCCGGTGTTCGCGGTCTTCGTCGTAACTGCGCTCGTGCTGGTTGAACCGGGCCAGCTCCTGCACATCACCTTGATCGTGGTACAGCCCCAGTTCCTGTTGCTGCTCCCACTGGTGTTCGTCGCTCTCGCGGCCGTACGTTCGTAGGTCCGCCAGTTCATCCTTCTGAATGGTTCGACTGGTGGCTGCCAGGACGTAGATATGCCCGGGCCGTAGGCAGTGAGGATCTGACCTCACCGGACGCCTGATTCAGCCCCTCAGAGGTTGACACTAAAGTTCCTTATCGTCGAAGCGGGCCCCCATGCTCCGCTCTCTCTGACCTGCCCACATTCCTTCAATGCTTCTCTCCAAATCCTGCAGCAAACCATCCAGAGTCCTGAATCCCTTCCCGTGATACTCCAGGCGTGATTCAATCACCACAAGAAGACGTCACGGCCTATACAAAACTGAGTGACATTCTCGCTCGATTTCCAGAAGACAAACGGTACAAGGTTTACTCGCGCCTGAAACGGCAGATCAAGCGCGGTCAACTGCGGAGCGTCTTTACCTTGGGTTGGGTACTGATTCCCCACAGAAAGAAGCTAGTCCGCGTCCCCGAGCTGCTGATTTACATGGCCCTTGAGGCCTGGATTCAGCACACGCTGACGGAGTTCTCTAGCGCGGGAAAGAGGCAGCCTAAAGCGACCACGGCCACAGCCGAACATCACTAGTTTTCAGCCTCCGAGATGGTATGACCCCGGTATAGGGGCTGGAGCCTCTTCTGACGCTCCATTATCCCCGCGAAATCGAAAAATAGCCTGGAAAGTGCGAGGCAGATCCACTCCGCTTTCCCCTCCCCATCAGGCAAAATGCTGCTATGACACTGCTGAGCCTTCCTCAATGGCAAGTGGTGTTGCGCTGGGACGATGGGGCGCGGTCTACGGTACGGTATGCCGGTTGGTTGTGGATCGGCGCCATGAGTCACGGGGTTCATCAGTTGGCGCTGGCCTGCTATGCCCAGCGTCGGGCCACAGAGCCGGAGCTCCCCAAGCACATGTCGTATCTGATTCTGAGTTTTACACTGATTGAAAGGCCTGTCGAAGACATGGCATTGACCCCCGACGTGTGCTAAGCAGACAGCGAGCTCTAACCCTTTCCCTCACCGCTCCCAGCCCCGGTCATAGTGGCGCTCTCGTTCCCTTTCCTGCTGCCGCCGCGCCCCACTGCCGTAGTCTTCCGCGTCGAGTTCTAGCGTGCGCCCCCCGCTGCGCTCCTGCTGCTGATCCTCGCCCTGGTGCTGGTGCCGGTTCTGGTGCTGATCCTGGTACAGACCCAGCTCGCGGTCCAGATGCCGCTCCAGCTCGTACGCCTGATGCTGGAAGTGGACCAGATCGCCCTCCGCTCCCCGTCTGAGCGTGGTGTCGGTCCCGAAGCAGACATGGACGTGGACATTCCCCCCGTCCTGTTGATGCACGGCCACCGCGTAGATCTCGGCGTCGGCGCGGCGTTCCTGCACCGCCTGGGCCACCAGGAACGCGGCGCGCTGCCGGTCCACCTCCGCTTCGCCGGGGAGCTGGGTGGTGAAGACCAGGTGCTGCTGGTACTTCGTCGTGGTGTCCTCGATCCGGGCGGCGGCCTCCACCCGTTCGGTCTCTCTCAGCACGCCATCTTCCAGGGTGTAGAGCTGGGTGCGCTCCTTCTCGTCCATGTAGCGCGTGGCGCTGGCGGCGCGCGCTTTGCCGCCGGCACTGGTCTTGGTGTAGTTGTTGCCGCTGCGGTCCGGGATCGAACGCACCACCCGCTGGGTGCTGCCCAGGGAGCGGGCCATCAGCGGTTGAAGAAGCCCTTGGGCTTGTTCCGGAGTTCGTCCTCGGTGTGCTCCAGCTTGTGGGTGGCCATCACCATCGCGCCCCGCGTCTCCTGGACCTGCTGATTCAATTTGCCGAGGTAATCGACGAGCTGCTTCTGTTGCTGCTGGAGTGCTTGGATCTGGGTGGTTAGGGCCTCCACATCCTTGAGGCCGGCCGTCATCTGCTCGGACGACTCGCGGACCTTGAGAAGCAACCCCGGGTCATCGTTCCCCATCCCGGCGGCCAACTCGCTCAACGCGGCGCGAATCTGTGGCGTCGGCTCCTTAAGCTGGTGGACCGCGAAGTTCCAGGCCCGCTCGATGTACTCCGGTCCCTTGTCCTTGCCGAAGGTGTCCCTGACCAGCAGCCCCACCATCTGCTTCGTCGATCCGCTTTCCAGACTGGTCCTTGCCAGCAGGGAGCGCACCCGGTTCATCTGCTCATTCAGGGCCACCCGGATGTTCTGCTGCATCAACTCCGTCTGCTGCTCGAAGGCCAGCTTGAGAATGTCCGTCGTCATGACCTAGCGGTCCTGCAGGCTGTAGCGCTCCAGAACGTTTGCGCAGAACGCCGACAGCTTGACCCCGGCCTCGTCCGCCATCAGTTGCAGCTCAGCGGCGTGGTGAGCATCCAAAGTCACGGTCACTCTCTGGGGCTTTTGTTTCGGCCTTCCAGCGGTCTTCGTCATGCCACAGCTTAGGGGAAAAAAGACGCACTAATTAGAAATCACCAGCGCTCGGGTTTTTCCCCTCTAGAACTGCGTTCTAGAGGCAAGATGCACGTTAGTGCTAATCTTGCGTAACTGCATTACAACCGGGGATCTCAGCGGCCAACGCCTGTTTTCGCGGGGGCTTCGGCACACTAAAATGCCCAAAGGTTAATCGCGTGACTGTGCGGCCTCAAGCGCCGCTTCTACCGCTTCGCCCTCAGCCAACCGATAAAAACTGCCTCCAAGCTCAGTCTTTCTGGTGACAACCAGACCGTCTTTGGTAAGTCTGTCCAGGATTTGCCGGACGGACCTCATGCTGGGCAGGTGCCCACGCTTGATCAGCCGATCATAGATCTTGTCCTGCCGTTGCTCCTCCAGAGAGAGGCACAGCAGCACATCACTGGAGTTCATGGCGTCCAGTTTCCGTCATCGCTTTTCTGTGAAAGTGTGCAGGTGGTAAAGCAACAATTTGAACAGTTACTGTTCAGATTCTCTGCCTGACGAATCGTCAATGCGCTGAGCATGGAGACCACGCGCTTAGGTTGGGCCGCCGCCCCCGCTTTGGTGATTCCAGTTGTCCGAGACGGCTCAACACTAGAACCAATCCGCATTCTTTTGAATGATGCGGAAGTAATTGCCTTCAGGATCTCTCAGCATCACGTAATCGGCTTCCGGTTCATAGCGCCAATCTGCTCGCGTAGCCCCGAGTGACAGCAGTCGTGCCACTTCTGCCGACTGATTCTCAGCATAAAGATCCATGTGATGGCGTCGAGCAGCTGGGCTGGTGACCAGCTTGAGGGCCAGTTGAACACCAGCACCCTCGCGCGGAATCAACACCACCCAGTCCTCCTCTGGTTCTTCGCGGGGTACGTAATCCAGTGCGACGGTCCAGAACGTCATGCTCTTTTCCAGATCACCCACGCCCCAGACGATGGAGCTAATGTTCAGCATGGGGAGATGCTAGCGATTCACCAGGCTGATCCACATCCATTTGAGAACGAAGCAACGCGATACCGTAGCCCTGACAGGAATAAGGCTAAAGAGCAAACAGAAGTTTTGTCTGGGTAAAATTCGGCCTAAACCCCAGAACTAACAGGTCTTCACCCCTGGGCCAGTCAATCCGCTGACCTCTCTTTCACCAGGACTTCGGTGCTCTGAAGCTCTGAGCGGCCCACGCCCTGTCCAACGCTGCCTCCACTGCTTCTCCCTCAGCCAATCGATAAAAGCGTCCTCCGTTCTCAGCCCTTCTCGTGATCACCAGCCCGTCGATACTAAGTTTGTCCAACGTTTGTCGGACGTATGACATGCTGGGTAGATGGCCACGTTTAGTGAGTCGATCATAGATTTCGCTCTGTCATTGCTCATCCAAAGAGAGGCAAAGAAGGATGTCACTTGATCTCATGGTGTTCAGTCTTCTACAGCAATGTCCCTTAAAAGTGTGCGAGGAGTAAAGCCAGAATCTTGCCCACTTAACATTTGCACGCCCATGCTAAAAGCTTCTAGGGCGAAAATTTATTCGCGACTTATTTACTTATTTTTTCTAACAAATTAGAGAGGAGATTTTAAGAAGCAACAGGAACAAGATCTTAGGAAGAAATTCACATAAATTCAATTGAGATTTGTGGACTTTCAAGAGATCTTGTCTATGTATTTTTTAGCAGCGGCCATAATAAGATTTTCGTCCTGGATTCCTATATACGAAATCCTATCTATTATACTTTCACCGTCAATACTGATAGCCCAATTCTTCCTGGAAGCACCATGTCTACCAAGAGGACGATCAGGAATGGGAGAAAAGGTGATGACAATCTCGCGCCCCCTATAGGTCTCTCGCATATTGGCTCAGAGCATAGGTCCATCAGTGATTCTCATCTGTCTTTTCTATTCCTGATAGTAGTTAGAGTTTGAGTCCCTAACCTAAGCAGAAATAGATTGAGTGAAATCAGGGTTTTATCCAGATCAAATGAAGGATACCAAAGGTGGTTGACCGCCTAGCGGATTGACCCTATAGCTGGCCTTGCGGCGGGTCATTTTCCTCTGGGTCTGGCTGAGGGGGTGGGGCATCCGGCGCGCACTCTGCGCCGGAGGTCACGCCGCCCGAAGTCGGGCCGCTAAGAGCGCGGCGGGGCGTCTGAGGTCCTTCCACTCGCGCCGGTCCACTTCCAGGTGCTGCAATTCTGCCGCCAGCGCCTGTAAACCATCCCTTCCCTCCAGCTCGGCTTGCCAGGCCAGCCAGATGATTTTGCAGTAGTACGCCCGGCTGTGCTGGTCCTCCAGATCCCGTGCCAGGGCCGCACCCATGATGCCGATCAACGCTGCACGCTTCGAGGCATGGACTTCGAGCAGGGTGGACAGGGCGTGAACCACGTCCTGGACGCCGCCTAAGCGCTTAGCGGCCTCGTCCGGGTGGATTACTGCGGGGTCAGCTTTTAA
>NZ_JACHFL010000040.1 GCF_014201875.1 Deinococcus humi
GTCAGGGCGACGTGCTGGTCACGCCCGCGCAATTGATCAAGGTGCTGTCCACGGTCATCAACGAGGGCCAGGAGCGTCCGCTGACCGTGATTCAGGCCGAGGGCGGCAAATCCCCCGCGCGGCCCACACCCACCAGCGTGGTCGAGAATGGCAACACCGACGTGTTCAGGTTCGTCAAGGAGGGGATGGACTGGACGGTCAGCATTCCCAGTGGCACCGCCAGCACCAAGCTGGGCAAGCACCTTTTCCCGGTGGTCACGGCAGGGAAGACCGGCACCGCCGAGAACGGCGTCAGCGCCCGCCCCGACAAGGGCTACGCCTACACCCACGCGTGGTACGAAGGCTACGGACCGGTTGGTGACCCCACCTTCGCCGTGGTGGCCTTCTTCCAGAATGGCGGCGAGGGCTACGGCCCCGGCATCAACGCGGTCAAGCGCATGTTCGCCGCCCGCTGGTGCGTCAACCTGGACGACAGCCCCCGGCTCAGTGCCCTTCCGCTGGATCAGCAGCAACCCTGTCTGGGCGAGCTGGACCATATGCGCGAGGTCTACAAGATCCGGGCTGAGCGCGAGGCGACGGGGGAACCGTAACGGTTTTTCTATCCGCTGCCCCGACTGGGGCGTTACACCATACATTTGTTCCGGGCGCTTTCGGATCCAACGCGCGTCCTGTTGCTGCTGGGGAGAACAGGTTGTCCATGACCTGACTGTGCTCCTCGGATAGCCTCAAAGCACTGTCAGCCGCCACCTGGGCGTGCTTCGTCTTGCACACCTGTTTATCACCCGCCGGGACGGCCCGCGTGTACACTACCTCCTCGCGGACACCCCCCTTCGCCGCCCTGCTCACCCAGGCCTTCATTCACGCCGAACACCGCCGGTTGGAACTGCCCGATCACCACCTGCCCAAGCAGCTGTCCGGCGGTGTGCATTGAACGTCTTGGCGCTGTTCGGCTCCCTGCGCAACGCCCGCTTCGCCCGGCTATACACCGCCCAGACCATCAGTCAGATCGGCGACGTCCTCAGCTGGGTGGGCCTGTCCCTTCTCGCCGCAAGCTTGCTGGCCCCGGTCAGGCCCCTGCCGTGCTGGCATCGTCCTGACCCCACGGGTTACCGCCTTCGTGCTGCTCAGCCCACTGGCCGGCGTCCTGGCCGCCCGCGTCAACCGCCGCCCGGTGCTCGTCACCTGCAGTTTCGGACGGATGGCCATGCTGAGTGTCACGTTCTTCATCACGCCGGTCTGGCAGAACTACGTCCTGACGGTTGCGCTCAATGCCCTGACGGCTTCCTCACGCCCAAAAACCAGGCCACCGTACCGCTGGTGGTGCGCCAAGACGATGCCCACTTGGCGTTTTCGCTCTCCAGCGCGCCCACGGAATCGCTGGGCATCTTCACCGTCGCCTTGCGAGCCCTTCACACTTTGAACTCGCACCCAACAGCGGTGAACGTGGCGCGCTGGCCAGACCTTTACACAACCAAAACACGGCCCCGGTACGGTGGGAGACATGAACCCACCAGAACCTGGAAAGGGTGAAGCGTGGAAACGTCCCGGTGACGGTGCCTCAGGCCGGGCGCAGCCTGCTGACTCAGAGCTCTCTGATTCCCTGGCAGAGCAGGCCGCCCTGATTCTGGAGCGCTCGCGCCTGTGGGTGCCGCTGGTCCTGCTGGGTCTGGCTGGAGCGGCATTAATGGCGCTGGGCGGGCAGGAACTGAAGACTGCTGCCGGCTGGCTGTACCGGAGCGCAGCCGAGTTGGGCGGGCGGCTGAGCGAACCGGTCAACGCCCTGCGGCTGCAGACCGGCTCCTCGCTGCTGACGCCCTTTCTGCTGGGCCTGATGGCCGCAGTGGCCCCGTGCCAGCTGTCGAGCGGCGCAGCGGCCCTGGCGTACGTGGTCAAGGATGGCCGAGGCGGGCAACCGCACCGGCGGGCCGCCGCGTACCTGCTGGCGCGCGTTCTGGTCTATGGGCTGGGTGGCGCAATCATCCTGGCCCTCGTTGGAAAGACGGTACCGGCTCCAGTGGAGTTCTTCACCAGCGTGCGGCGGGTGCTTGGCCCGCTGACGCTGCTCTCGGGTCTGGTGATGCTCGGGTGGGTGCGCTGGCGCTGGGTACTTGGCACCGATCTGACCGACCGCATACAAGGGGTCTGGCAGCGGCGCGGCGGCATCTGGGGCGCGTTCGCCCTAGGACTAGCCTTCAGTTTCACCTTCTGTCCGACGCTCTTTCTGCTGTTCTTCGGTCTGACGCTGCCCCAGGCGCTGACTGCGCCCGCCGGCACGCTTTATCCGGTCCTCTTTGCCTTGGGCATGAGCGCGCCGCTGCTGATCCTGGTCGGGCTACTGCCCGCCCAGGGCACTACAAATCCAGCCGCGCAGGCCCGCCGCCTGGGCCAGCTGGTTACGCCGCTGGCAGGCGCGGTGTTTGTGCTGGCGGGCTTTTTCGACACCTTCGTGTACTGGTTAATGTGATGATTGGAGTGATGTCCCCATGCAACTGACGCCTGACGCCATGAAACTGCTGGGACTGACCCTCGACTGGAATCGCCTGGCCCTGTTGCTGGGCACCTTCGCGCTGCTCACGCTGGTGGGTCGTCGGCGCGACGCCTTGCTGGATCGGGCCGCGATGTGGGGCCTGGCTACGGGTCTGCTGGGCGGCCGCCTGGTGACCACATTGCCGTCCTGGCACGCGTTCCAGGGTCAGGGCTGGGAACTGGTGCGCTCGGTGCTCGACCTGCGTACCGGGACCCTAAGCCTGGGCTGGGCGCTGGGCTTTACCCTGCTGACGATGCTGGTGATCGCCCGGCGCCGCGTGCCCGAACTTCTGCCAGCGCTGCTGGGCGCCGGGCTGATCGGTGTAGCGCCGCTGCTGCTCAAGCCGGCCCCCACGCTGAGTACGGTGCCGGGCACCATGCCCCTGGAGCGCTACGCCTCGCTGGGTGCCCAGGCTACGCCAGTGACCTTCAATGACTTGCCCGGCCCAACTCTGGTCAACGTCTGGGCATCCTGGTGCCCGCCGTGCCGCCTGGAGATGCCCCTACTGGTGGACGCCTCGCGGCGTGGGTACCCGGTGACGCTGGTCAATTCAGCCGAGCCGCCGGCCACCGTGGCGGCTTACCTGCAAAGCGTGGGCTTTCCCAGCGCGTACTTCCGGGACAGCGGCGCTGCGTCGGGAGCGCTCCAGATCAGCGGCCTGCCCACCACCCTGCTCATCGCTCCTGATGGCCGCGTCCTGGAGCGCCACTTCGGCCCGCTGAGCGCTGCCCAGCTCCAGTCGATCTTCGACCGCAACGGCATCAGGCCGGTGATGGGGATGAAGTGAGGGTGTTGAGTACCCCGCACAGGACGCTGGGGTCCCAGGGATGGCAGGCGGGCGTCTGGGAGGCTGGATGTGCTTCGGCGCGAGGTTACTGGCCGCTGCCTCCGGCCAGCCGGCTCGATCTGCAGGGCGTCACATCCCCTGAACACTCGGGGCCTATGCTCACGACCAGGAGATTTATATGAACCGCATTCGACTGATCCGCACGCTGGTGGCCCTTTCCGGCACAGAGCTGGCCCGGCCTTCGGGTACAACCATCGGTGTTCCTGGAAGCTCTTACTCATCGGTGACGCCCCGGACGCTCGACACCCAGTTGAACAGCCAGGACTTTCTCCTAATCAGTGTCCATATCCCCTACGAGGGTGACCTTCAGGGCACTGACCTCTTGTTGCCTTTCGGTCAGGTGAAAGGCACCCCAGCCCTTGTCCCCTTGACGATCAACACAATTGCTCACCAGATCCCTGAGTTCCATCCAAAGCCGTTCTCACCGCCCCGCCATGCAAATGAGCGAGGCGGCGCGGCATGATGGACCGCATGAGTCACCGACATGCCCCGCTGCTGACGCTGCTCCTCGCGCTGGGGACGGTGCCCACCCTGAGCAGCGCCGACGCCCGAGTGCGTCTGGGCGATACCCTGCCCGCCCACCCGTGGCAGGCCAGCGCTGACGCTAATGGCCGCGAGGTGGTGGTGGTCTACAGCTACAACTGCGGCGATCTGGGGGCGTTGTGGCAGGCGGTGATGGACAGCGACCTGCCCGTGCGGGCGGTGAATGCGGAGGGCACGCCCTCGCCCGCCCCGGCTGGCGTCAACTCCTGGCGCGGCGACGGGGCCACCGCCTTCGCCCGCGCCCTCAAGGTGAGCGCCTACCCCACAGTGTTGCTGGTGCAGGGGGACCGGATTTTGAACGCCTGGGAGGGGAATTTCACGGGGAAGCTGGAATAAAAGGACACTGAAATGATTCAGTAGTCTGGAAACTTTTTGACGAATGGCTATAGGATCGTCCATGTTGATGTGTAGCAACAAAACGGACGCCCTCAACGCAGATTCTAGCGGCCCCACTGCCAGAAACAGAACCTAATATATCGCTGTCAAGCTCGAAGGGGCCGCGCAGTGGCTCAGTCAGCATAGGGAAGGAGATCGTACGTCGAGCGGGCGATACAGGTGCCAGGGGAGGCGTCACAACGCGCGCTTGGGGCATGACTGACCTGTCGGCGCTGACGGCCTGACAAAAGTCATGAGAGCATCAAAGAATGTCGTCATCACGGGCAATAGAAAGAAGTAGAGTGGGGAGACGTCATGGATGACCCAGACGCAAGGAAGAGGAAAACGAGAGAACAGGACTGAACACGCCCATTACCTTCCAGACGAGTTCAGACTTGCGACAACTAAGAATTCCCTTCCAGACGTATTCAACGCCCTGGCCCCACCCTTTCTCATCTGTTTTGTCGGACCATCAGCTCGTCGGCGTCAGATGGTCAATGTGCTGACTATCAAGAGTTTCCAGTCAAAAAAATGTGCTGTGTGGGACGTTCATTTCCGCATCAAAACGGAGAAAAGCACGGTCAGCACAGCGAATATCATTTCGACCGTGCTGGAGACGGAACGCGGTCAAGGTGGCGAAGAGGGGAATGGGAGGGATGAAGGGGAATGCAGTGCACCAGCAGCATGGAAATCACAACCGATTCCAGTTGAAAGGCGCTGAGAGCGAGATGTTCGGAGTCATCTATTTTTGACGTGCTGACCGTAGTTTTTCCGCATTGACCCTGCTCTTTTGCCCATCCAGACGCTCTCCCTCAATTTTCTAGAAACTCTTGGACTATGGAGCGCAACCGACTGCACAGCAGCCGGGATGCGTACGTGCAACGTGATCTGCGAGAGGTGATCAAGTTTCTTGAAGCGTGCCGAGAACAGCTGGATCAGGCATTGCGAGAAGCCGTGCAGAGCGATTCGAAGTTCCATCTGACGTACTCGCTACTAACCTCGATATCAGGGGGCGGTCCAGTGGTGGCGTTAACGACAAGGCTGAACCTCACCACCGCCGGTCTAACCGCACCCCATAGCCGATCATCCCCAGCGCCAGCAATAGCGCGGGCCAGTCGCCGACGCGGTTGAAGACCGTGCGGCCCGTCAGCAGTTTGGGCCGCACACTCAACGCCTGGATGGTGTCGCCGCTGGAGATCACTTTCACCGGCTGCCCCAGATCGTTAACCGCCCCTGCAACCCCTTTATTCACGCTGCGGACCAGCCAGCGGCGGTTCTCGATGGCGCGCACGCGGCCCATCATGAAGTGTTGCTGCACGCCCCAGCCATCGTACCAGCCGTCGTTGCTGGGATTGACCAGAACTTGCGCGCCCTGCCGGGTCAGGCTGCGCGCCACCCACGGAAACACGCTGTCGTAACAGATGTATGCGCCGTACTGCACGCCGTCCAGGGTCAGGGGAGCGATGGACCGGGCCGGTTCCACGGCAGGCAGCCTGAACCCGATGACATTCTCGATCAGGCCGTACGCGTGACGTAGAATGTTGTCGTACAGCACGAAGTACTCGCCAAATGGCACCAGCTTGGCCTTGTGGTTGCGGGACGTGACTTGACCGCCAGCGTCGATGGCCACCACCGTGTTCTGTTGTTTTTCGCTCTGGGTGGGCGGCACTCCAAGCCCACTGATCCCCGGTCCCGGAAACTGAGGCAGCGTGGTTCCGGAAGCTGGCGCGGTCAGGGCAGTTTCACTCCAGACCAGCACATCATTTGGCCCGCGAAGAGCCGAGACATCTCGCTGGGCCTGAAGCTGTTGCTCGGGCGTCAGGTCCCCAGTCGCCCGGCTGAACGAATCGAAACTGGTTCGCAGCACCAGCATCGGCTGTACTGGCCCCTCGCCTGCCGTGCGGGTGAAGCCGTAAGTGAGGGCGGCCGTCCAGCACACGGCGGCCAGAACCACCGGACGGCCTCTTCCCTGCTTGCCCACACTCCAGCCCCCCAGCAACGCTCCAGACAGCGCTGCCGCCGTGCCCGCCACCAGCACGCTGCCCAGCAAGACGCCGCCCAGGTCCGCGATCTGAATAGCAGGGGTGGGCAGCAGCGTGTAGCCCAGCGTGGGCCACGGAAAGGACAGCGGCCCCAGGAAACGTGTCCATTCCAGCACCACCCAGCCGCCTGCCAATGCCCAGATGCGCGCCTGGGGCGTCCTAACCAGTCGGGCCAGCGGGTAGGCCATGACGGCCAGAAATATTCCTTCGAATATGAACAGGACGAAGGCCAGTACACCAGTCGGGGGAAAATTGAAAATCTTGCCTAGAAAGGCGGTCAGCCACCACAGGTGTACCGTGAAATAGCCCACGCCGGACCAGAACAGTCGGCCCGGCACGCCTTCTACCGTGCGGGCGCTGGCGGCATAGGCCAGCACCCCCGCCAGGGGAAGAACACTCAGGACACTCCAGGACAGCGGCAGGCCACACAGGCCGAGCAACGCGCCCAGCAGCAGAGCCAGGAGGGGTGGGGGCAGCGAAGGCACGCCCGCCATGATAGGGGCAAGCGGATGAGGAGGTCCGGCATGGGGGTAGGTCTTTCATGTGCTCATGCGCGGCGATGAAATTGCAGCACCTTGGCGGAGGGTCAGTTTGGGATGGGGGCTTGCTGCTCGAAAGCGACTGGCGAGCGGTAACCCAAGGATCAATGGCGGCGTTGCCGGTTGTAGAACACTTCAATCGGTTGTGTTGCCTTAACCGGATTGGGGTAGCCTCACCACCGTGACCGAAGGCACGCCCTACCGCCACCGCTTCCCAATGACCATCATCCAGCACGCGGTTTGGCTCTACCACTGCTTCCCCCTCAGCTCTCGGGGCGTTCAAGAATTGCTGCATCAGCGCAGCCCAAAAGGTCAGTCACGAAACCCTCCGCGAATGGTGCATCAAGTTCGTCCCTCTCTTCGCGGCACACCTTCGTCCCTTCGTCACCGCGAACCCTGCCGGGGGTCGCGGTGGTATCTGGACGAGATGTGGATACTGTCGGCCAATTCATGCGGTCAGGCGCAGGGAGGCAAAGCGAGACGTCCTGGTCGAGGTTCTTGGGATGCCGGACAGCCATGCAGTCACCCTCACCGCATTGATTGCAGCGGCGACAGTGGCATGTTGGAGCGCCGTTTTTGCGAGCCCAACGTAGCGGGTCCGCCGGAGTCCAAAGGCTCGAATCCCCTGAGAAATCGTGCCTTCAATTCCTGCACGCACCTGGTACCGAGCTCACCACGTCGCGGACTGTTCCTCTTCCCGGGCCTGGAGCAGCGCTTCGTGCTGCTCCCTGGGATGCAGCACGATATGGCGGGGAGAGCTTTTCGAGCGTGTACACAGCGACCGAACGACACAGGGCGAACAGTCGGAACGGCTGAACTGCAGTTGGATGATCCTGTTCCCAAAGGCGTCCTTTCCAGGACGCCATGCTGTCGAGGCGTGGCCTTGCGGGCAGGTGGCCTCCTGCCGCTCCCAATCGATCCGGAAATTGGGGAGATCATAGCCCTGACTGGCCTTGGCTTGCCAACTGCTGTTGACCCTGAGTGGGCCAATCAAGGTGATCTTCTGGTGCTGACTGGTCACGAGCAGTTCAGCACCCCAGTATCCGGCATCCACCAGATGCTCTTTGGGACACAGGTTTTTCTTGATGAGCTTGTGTTGAATGGTGTGCGTACTGGCGACATCAGGGATTTCGGCGTCACAGGTATCGCTGTCGACGATCAGATGAACATCGTCCTGGTCGCAAGTTTCGGTGTAGTGCACTTTGGAGCCCAGCCATTTGACGCCGCGCTTGTCGCTGAAATGGGCTTCAGGGTCATACGGGGAATGCACGCGCTCACCGGTCGGCAGCCATTCCCCAGGCTCTTTCCATCGGCAAGCGTCCGCTTGCCGATCAACGTGGTGCGCCCACACCCGCCGAAGGAGCTGTACCGCAGGACGTTCCCACAGGATTTGTATCGACCCTCCAGTGTCATGGGCCTGAATTGCCTCCAGCAGGGAAAAACCGTCCTGACCCACCTGAATGACAGAGGTCATGCGGGCCGGCGGGGCGTGTGGCAGATGTTTCTCCTCAATCCGCCATGAGGAGCGCTCGAACCAGGCTGGCGGAGCCACGTCTCGCAACCAGCCCGGCTCGACAGTGGCGAGGTCGTTCAATGCGGCTCGCAGCGTTTCGGCGATCAGTTCGGTCAAATGAATTTCGCGCACCGCAGCCAGGACATGGGTTGAGTCGGTTCGTTGCTTTCCTCGCGCCTTGACCAGCTTTTCTCCTCGAAACCGCTCCAACATCAAGTCGAGCAGCAGCGCACAGGCGCTGCTGCCCACCAAGCGACTGCGAAATTCGGACAGTACACTGAAGTGGAAGCCGGGATCTGTCAATTCCAGGGCCAGCGCGTATTTCCAGGAGGTATGCTCCCCGAACTGCATCGGCGGCTTGACGATCACTCAAATGCGCCATGAATTGCAGCACCGTCACCAAGGCCAGCCGCCAGGGAGAAAACGCAGGTGGGCCTCGCCGCGAATACAGCGTCTGGAAGGATTCATCCTGATACAGCTGCTGAAACGCATCCCGCAGCTTCGTCGCCACCGTGCCCTTGGGGAAGGCAAGCCGGGCCACCCGAGCGGTTTCTTCAGGGATGAGCTCCAGGGGCTGGATTTTCAGGGACATGTGCATACTCTGCACCCACCGATGAATTGGCCGACAGTATCAGATGTGCACGACGGTGAGCGGCGTTCGTCACTGGCTTTGGCGGGCCGTGGATGAGTATGGCTTCGTGCTCGACATTTTGCTCCAGCGCACCGAGACACTGATGCTGCGAAGACCTTCCTGACAAGGCTGCTGGGTGAATATGACGTCCCAGAGGTCATTCACACCGATCAGCTCCGGAGCTTCGGGGCTACGGAGCCGCGATCCGGCAGATCCCGAGTCTGGCCGACGTTGATCATCAACAGGTGATCTCCACGGCGCGCTGTAACAATATTGTCAAGCAAGAATACCGATTCACACGGCGACAAGAGCGCAGTCAACAGGGATTCAGACGACGGAAACGCGCTCAAGAATTCCTGAGTTTGCACACCCGGATCACCAATCTCCACCATCATTCCCGCACCAGTGTTTTCGCCGCAGTGAGAAGAAGCAATCAGATGCAAGCGTTCCAGACGTGGTCAACCGTCGCGGCAGGGGTGGCCTGAAGTTTAGGTCACCCCTGCCCTCCGTCTGCCGGAGGACAAGTTAAGGCAACACAACCACCGAAAATCTTCAAGTCTTGCTCCTCCCTTTTCCCTCGCTGGGACGATCAGAGAGTGAAGTTGTCAGCTACTGAGGTCTTGGACATATCTACGCTGTTTAGGCTATGTGTAAAACGCTGTCTGTAACACGGTTTGAACTGTGTGATCCTCGAGCATTCGAGATTTTTAGGTCGTAACACAACCTGAACATGCGGAGCCTATGTTGTTAGTCAGGAGATTGGCATGATCCGTACACGAACGATCGTCACGCTGATGGCCCTCTCTGGGACGGCGCTGGCCCATCCGGCAGGCCAGACCGTCCGTGTTCCCGGAGGCTCATACTCGCAGGTATCGCCACAAAGGCTTTACGCCCAACTGAACACCAAGGACTTCATCCTGATCAACGTCCATGTTCCCTATGAGGATGAATTTCAGCGCACCGACCTCTCCGTGTCCTTTAATCAGATAGAGAGCGCCCCAGCCCTACCTCGTGAGAAAAATGCCGGACTCGTGATCTACTGCCGCTCGAGCCGCATGAGTGCCCTGGCCGCGCGCGCCCTCGTTCGCGGGGGCTACACCAACGTGCGTGAGTTGCGCGGCGGCATGAACGCCTGGACAGCAGCAGGCTGTGGGCTGAAATTCTCCTCGGGCGCATCCCTCCTTCAGCCGACCGCCGTCCCCACTGTAAGCTCTCCTAAGGGCCAGCTATGACGGCTGGGGTAAACCTCGATCTCATCCTCGCCGCTTGGTTCGGCCTTACGGCGCTGTCGGTTGCTTACGTCGCTTGGGACGCCTTCACCCGTAACCCAGAGCTGAAGGTCATGAAGTGGGGATGGCTGCTCGTCACGCTTTACACCGGCCCCGTCGGTGCGGCGCTGTACATCTTGGCGTGCCAAGAACCGATTCCCGGTACCCACGAAACCTTTATCCAGCCGCTGTGGAAACAGGGGTTGGGCTCAACGATTCACTGCATGGCGGGGGACGCTACTGGCATCATCGTGGCTGCAGCGATCACCATGGCGCTGGGGCTGCCGATGTGGCTGGACGTGATCAGCGAGTACGTCTTCGGCTTCCTGTTCGGGCTGCTGGTCTTTCAGGCCCTCTTCATGCGCGACATGCTGGGCGGCTCGTACCTCTGGGCGGTGCGGCGTTCGTTTTTGCCCGAGTGGCTCTCGATGAACGCCGTAATGGCTGGCATGATCCCCACCATGGTGATTCTAATGAGCCGCGACATTAGGGCAATGGAGCCGACTTCACTGCGCTTCTGGGGCGTGATGAGTCTGGCCACCTTGGTCGGCTTGGTGCTCGCGTACCCGGTCAACGTCTGGCTGGTGGCGGGCAAGTTGAAACACGGCATGGGTACAGTGCGTGCCCTGGGCCAAGGCGGTCACGATCTGGCCACCGAACAACGCGCAACAGAGCCACCCATGGGCCTAGCGGCGGCCAACACCCACGCCACCATGAAGGGAATGTGACATGAACGATCACCCAGATGCACCATCATCCGCTCCAGAACCTGGTGGCATGCTTATAGCCCCCAGCGTCACGCGGCCTCAGATTACGGCTATCACCCTCCTGAGCGTCCTGGCCCTCGCGGCGGGTGTCGGCCTGGCCGCTGGGTACGGTGACCTGGGCATGAGTACCCGCAGCATGGCCAGGAGCCAGGGCATGTCAGGAACGGACATGGGAGGTGGCGCTCCCATCAACTCAGTCCCCGCTGATTCGCAAACCATGCCCGGCATGGACATGGGCGGAGCGTCATCCACGGCGGCCTCGACGCCTGCACCACTCAGTCAGCTGCCGGAAACGCCCCTCCAGACGCCGACCCGCATGGGCACGCTGGTCATGCCGCCGGGCATGATCATGACTAAGTCAATGAGCATGGACGCGATGCGCGACATGGCCGCCGTGGATCTGAACTTGGTGACCTACGCGGCGCCGCCAGAGGCGCGGGGGGATCAGCCCCTGACGCCCACCACCGTCGACGGCGTCAAAGTGTTCAACTTTGAAACCTCACTGATTCGCTGGAACATCCTGCCGGATGTGCAGGTGGCGGCTTACGCCGTGAACCGTCAGGTACCAGGGCCGCGTTTGCAGCTTACCCAAGGCGACCAGGTGAGGATCAACGTGAAGAACACGCTACCGGAGAGCACCACCATCCACTGGCATGGCCTGATCGTGCCCAATGCTATGGACGGCCCAGCGGACGTGACCCAAAAGCCGATCGCACCGGGCCAGACCTTCACCTACGCGTTCAGCGTGAACCAAGCCGGCACATACTTTTACCACTCCCACCGGAGTCCTGACCGTCAGCAAGGGCTGGGCCTCTACGGCGCACTGTTGGTAGCCCCAAAACGTGCAGCGGCCGAACCCAAGGCTGATCTCGAATACACATTGCAACTCCAAGAATGGCTGCAACGGGAGGGTTATACCTTCCCCGCAATGATCATGGAGGGTGCGCTGCCAAACTTCTTCACCATCAATGGCAAGGCCTATCCGGCCACAGATACCATCCGCATGCGTCTCGGCCAGCGGGTTAAACTGCGCTTCATTGGCAGCAACAATAACTTCGTGCATCCTATGCACGTGCATGGTGGCCCATTTGAGGTGGTCGCGCGGGATGGCGAGGTGCTCAAGGAAAATGGGCGCTTCCTGGCCGACACTCTCAATGTCGGCCCCGGCCAGCGATACGACGTGCTTTGGACGGCACAGGCCAGGGGCACTTGGCTGATTCACTGTCATATCCCCCATCACACCACCAACGACAACGTTGAGCAGGAGGGAGGCGGTGGACTGACGATGAAAATCGTGGTCGAGTAAGGGTTGTTCCTGCCGGATTCCAGCCAATCGGAGCTGAACTGTCCCAACCCGCTGGTCATAGCCTATGCACTTTATTGATAACGGCATCAGTTTGCATTGGTCTCCTCCACCCTTGGTCACGCCCACATTGTCAGGCAGGCAGATTGTGGGCAGCGATCATGAGATCTGCGCCGCCCGGATACTCCGAGCCACATCAGCGAGGTCAAGCTGTTCGAGCACTTGATAGCTGGTGCTCACCTCGTCGGGCTGCTAGCGGGGGAGAACATGGACGTGGTAGTAAAAGACATCCTGCCCTGCCGCGGCTCGGTTGCTCTGAAGGACGGTGATTCCTTGTGGAGCAAACGTCAAGTCGAGAAGTGTCGCGACCCGTTGAGGGTGACCCAGTTTTGCGGTTCTTCCGTTAAGAGCCTGAGGACAGAACGGGCCGGGCTATGTTCCAGATATGGTCGAGCAGCTCGTACCCGATGACCTGTGGGCGCTTGTTCAACCGGTGATTCCTCCACCACCAGTCCGATCCCGCGGTGGTCGTCCACGCCACTGTGCCCGCC
>NZ_JACHFL010000041.1 GCF_014201875.1 Deinococcus humi
CCGTAGACATTGGGATTCATGCCGTAGCCGTTGGAGTTGCGCACCGTCAGGTTCATGAACCAGCCGCGGATCAGTTCGCCACGGCCGCGCAGGTTGGAGCCTTCGATGATGACTGGCTCGCTGGTCTTGACGTAGACCGCCGGGGTGGAGGGATCCAGGCTCTGCCAGTTGCCACGGTAGGTGCCACCCTTGGTAATCACCAGCGGACCGCTGTACTGCACGTTGGTGTCGGGCATGGGCGACGGGGTGGGAGCAGGCGTGGGGGTGGGCGTCGGGGCAGGCGTACCGGAGGTTTCACAGTCGGTGAGCATGGCCCCGCCCCAGTCGGCGTGGTCGTAGTCGACGTTGTCGCCAGCATCGGTGACCACCAGCTTGAGTTCTTTGCGACCGGAAACGTCCACGTTGACCGTCTTCGCCGCGTCCGATCCGTTCATCGTGCCGCTGTCGAAGAGCTTGGTGCCGTCGGCGTAGACCTGGAAGATGACGCTGCCGCGGCTGCCCACCTCGTCGTCGAGGCCGACATCGCTGATAAAGCGGCTGCACTGACCGTTCAGGTTGAAGGTCATCGACGAGTTGGCGTGGATGCCAAACCCGCTGTCGTACTTCTTCCCATTGATGCTCAGCGGATCCCCATCTGAGGAACCCTTCTCGCCGTTGCTCATGTTCCGCTCGATCGGACCCCAACCGTTGGTGGCGGCCGTCCACGGCTCATAGCTCAGCAGGTTATCGCCATCATTAAGCTCCTGGGCCTTCAGGCTGCCCCCGGCATCGACCAGCCCATTGTCATCAGAAACCCACGAGTGGTCCGTGCCGTCGTAGACGAACTGGCTGCCATCCCGTTGATCTGCCTGGGGCTGGGGCGCGGCAGGCTGCTGGGAGCAGGCGGCCAGGGTCAGGGTCAGTGCGAGAGCGGTCAGGGAGAAAGCGGAGCGTTGGGATTGGGGCATGTGGATTTCCTCTTGAAATGGAGCTTGGGCGACTGGAACGATTCAGAGAACAGCTGCGGGCTTTGCGTGAGCGCATGTTTCTGAGGATCATGACAAACACCAGAATGCGTCTGGTGGCTGGAAAATGCCTGTTAAATTAACCTGCAGCCGTATGGAGTGTGGCCTTGACATAGCTACCTTAACGAAATCTTATTAGAATTATCTGTATTCAGATTGTTTAAGCGAATCTCATTTTATTCATTAAGACCGTTTTTTAGGATTTCAGCCACATCGAACAAGCAAAAAGTCACAAAATCATTAGGGCTTCAAGCAATGGACGCTGATTCACGCCGTGAAACTCTCAAAGCGCCAGATCCAGCTCGCTTTCCCCATTTGCGCCGACTCTCCACTGACCTGAACGGTCACCTCCCGAGAACTCAACGGCCATCCGAGGGTGGAAACGGTTTCCACTGGTGTCAGGGAAGCATGACGAGGGGCGGAATTCTTCTCCCGCTGAGCAGATCACGCTGTCCAGCGTTCCTTTCAGCCGTCAAGCTGACGAAATGGTCCTGTCAATAGTGCCCTGTCAGCCCTCCACAAGTGATTTCCGGTTAAGACACGTGGATCACGGGGGAGTCTGGCTTGACCTTGTGCCCAATAACGCGGCCTATGTACGTTGCAGGTTCATGGTGTAGCACCTGGTGATCTTCACCAACAGACAAATGCTGCTGACATCCTCACTCTGAGCTGCAGTAAGGCGTGTACAGCTCTCTCCAGACTGGTGGTCCGACAGGTACGGATCAGGACGCTCTTCATACTCCGCCATGCAAGGAAGTCGAGAGGCAGCCACGCCTACGCTGGCCCGGTCAGATCCCTGGCCCTTATTTGAAATCGCCTCCACCGCCCCTTCCCTGAGCGTTGCTCAGGCGCCTGCATTTCAGGAGACCTATGCGTTTGACTCTGCTTTTGTCCACCCTGCTTGCCCTGACCCTGGGCGGCGCCCTTGCCGACGACGTTGCCCCCAGCACGCAAAGCAACTTTGCCAGCAGCCTTAAGCAACTCGCCTCCAAAGGCACTGCTATCACTTTGCTGGCCATTGTCAACGGTCAATCCACCGTGGTCGCCACAGTCAATCCGGACGGCACCCTGAACGTGACTGGTGACCTGCAGAGCGCCACCAATGTCCAGGTTGGGGAGACCACCTACATCCTGGCCGCCAAGGTCACGGGCAGTGGCACCCTGTTCGTGACCACCACGAACGCGCAGGGCGCCACGGTGACCCTGCCGCTGGTTGCGGCCATTCATCAGGCAGCCGCACACGGAGGGTCCGAAGACAAAAAATCTGAGGACAAGAAGTCTGAAGACAAAAAACCTGAATCAAAAACGTCCGAGACCGAAGCGCCGGAATCCCCCAAAGACGATGCGAAGGCAGCCGACGGCTCGGGCCATGGCAAGTCGTCTTCAGCCCCAGGGAAACCGCCCAAGCCTGGTTCGGGCGGACACCACTAAGCGGACCTCACCCGTGGACAGAGCGTCACTGACAGCCTTCACGCCGCTGTGTCCACACGCCAATGAGAACGGGTGCTGACAACTTCACTCCGGTCCGCCACAATTTGGCAGTGGACCGAAGTACGGTTGTCAATACCCCTTCAAACTCCTGTTCGGGTTAACGTGGTCGATACCCTCAGACTGCTCTGCCGCGTTTTACAGCACGAATGCACCCACACCCGCCCCAGGAGGTACCACCCCGCGTGGCGGTGCCCAGGGACGCGGTCTGAAGGGTACCTACGCCCCCGTTGCTGGCCGAACCAGCGGCATGCTCCCCTTGAAAGCGAGGCTGGTGACCAGTCAGCGCACCTCAATCGCTGGGCTGGGGCAGGGGCTCGCCGGACGAATCTTGCGGCGTCCGCTTCAGGAACACCGCCAGGATCACCGCCAACGCGGCAATCACGCCCGCCACGGTGAAGGCCAGTTGCAGGCCGCCAATCTGGGCAGTCAGCGGGGCGCTGCCCTGAGCGCTCAGACGGGCGGTGCGGCCAACCATCAAGGTGACCAGTAAGGCCACGCCCGCCGCGCCCGCCACCTGTTGCAGCGTGCTCAGGATGGCGCTGCCATGCGAGTACAACTGCGGCGGCAACGGCGAGAGCGCCGAGGTGAACACCGGCGTGAACAGCAACGCCAGCCCCGCGCTAAGGGTCAGGTGTAGGGCCAGCAGTGTCCAGATCGGCGTGCCCGCATCGATGCGGCCCAGGCCAAACAGCACCGCTGTCATGAGCAGACTACCCGGGACCACCAGAGGGCGCGGCCCCAGGCGATCGTAGAGCCGCCCAACGGCGGGGGCACACAGGCCCATGACCAGCCCGCCCGGCAGCAGCAGCAGGCCGGTCTGCAGGGTGTTCAGGCCACGCAGGTTCTGCAGGTAAAGCGGCAGTAGGATCAGGCCCCCAAAGAGCGCCATCATGGCAATCACCATCAGGCCGACGCCCAGGGTGAACACCGGAAAGCCGAAAGCACGCAGATCAAGCAGTGGCTCACCCGTCCGGATCAGATGGGCCTGCCGCCACAGAAAGGCCACTAGGGCCACTGTACCAACCATCAGCGGCACACTCACGCCAGGATTGCCCAGACCGTCCTCGCCGAAACGGCTCAGGGCATAAACCAGCCCCCCGAAGCCCAGTGCCGAGAGCAGCACCGAGAGCACGTCCAAGCTCAGGTGCCGTGGCGTGCCCACGTTCCGGAGCATGCGCGCTCCGTAGAACAGCGTTCCCAACGCAATCGGCAGCACGAACAGGAACATCGCCCGCCACGAGAAGGTTTGCAGGATCAGACCCGAGATGGTCGGGCCGATGGCGGGGGCCACCGAGATCACGATGCTGGTCTGGCCCATCACTGCCCCGCGCGTGCGTTCGGGCACCAGGGTCAGCACAGTGGTGATCAGCAGTGGCAACATGATCGCCGTGCCACTGGCCTGCACGATGCGGGCCAGCAGCAGCGGCACGAAGCCGGGTGAAATCGCCGCGAGCCCAGTGCCCACGCAGAACAGCGCCATGGCGCTGATGAACACGGTGCGGGTGCTCAGGCGCTGGAGCAGAAAGCCGGTGACGGGGATGACCACCGCCATGGTCAGCATGAAAGCAGTTGAGAGCCACTGCGCAGTGCCAGCCGTGACCTTCAGGTCGACCATCAGGCGCGGCAGAGCGACGTTCAGGATCGTTTCGTTCAGGATCACCACGAAGGTGGCGATCAACAGGATCAGGATCACGGCGCGGCCCTGAGGGGGCAGGGATTCAGCAGATAAACTCATAGGGAAACCTCCAGGTTCAGGCGACATTCAGGGGTCCTGGAGCACCGACAGAATGTTGCCCGCCGGGTCTGCGAACCACGCGATGTTCGGCTTCTGGCCGCGCATGATGCCTTTCTCGTCCAGATTCATCCCACTGTAGTGAAGCCTGCCCACGCCGCTCGCCGCCAGGGCGCTCACATCATCCACCGGAAAGTTCAGGACGGTGTAGGCAGCGGGCACATGATCTGGTCTGCGATATCCCAGACCAGCCTGGCTGCCCGTGATGTGCAGGCGCAACATGCCGTGTGCCTCGCTCACCTGGAGCCCCAGAACGTCGCCATAGAAGGCCCTGGCGGCAGCACTGTCCTTCACGGCGAATCCGCTGAAAGCGTGGGTGTACTCAAACATGATTCTCCTTGTCCTGAAAGTGGGTTGGTAGCCCAGGTCAATGCTGTGATGTCGAGGGTGGACTTACCCGTGTCAAATGTTCCCCCGGCGCTCTGCGGGTCATGCTCGTCGAATAATCGCCACCGGGCCATTGCCATGCGCCGGTCATCCTGACTCCGTCTGTGCTGAGGGTCTCCCGGTAGAAGTTGGGGGAGCCGCGGCGACCGGGCCAGATCGTCAGCAGGTCGCCGTGGAGCTCATAGACGTAATCCAGCGTCATGCCGTCGCTGAAGCTGTAGACCCGCGCATGGATATCTGAAGACGGCCTGCCCCTAAAGGAATGCAGGTGCCCGATGATCTCGGTGCCCCGGATCGAGCGGCCGTTATGGACGAGATCGAAGTGCTGGGCGAGAAAGAAGTGCCCTTCCAGTCACCCGTAGCGCGTCCTCCCAGTGGCATCACCCGTCAGGTCCCAGGTGCCGGGCAGGGGGCTCAGGGTATGGAGATCGGGATTTGGCCCAGGTGCTGGCGTTGACATTTCATCCTCCTTCAGGCGATGTGACGGCATATCACAGGACCACCACACCAGCCTCGAGGACACTGGATGCTAGCGGAGTGGCGGAGCCAGCTTCGACGATGCCATTAAGGAACATGGACAGATCAGCACCGAGCAGACGCAGATCAGACCTGCTTGATGCGGTACGTGAGGTGGGTGGCGTGGGGGGACTGAACCACCCGCAGGCGCTCCAGCTTGATCTCCTGGCCAAGGGCGCCGAACAGTGAGAGGCCGCCGCACATCAGGACAGGCGCAATGTGCAGTTGCAGTTCGTCAAGCAACCCGGCCTTCAGAAATTGCCGGGCCACCTCCGCACCGCCTGCCAAGCACACGTCCTGTTCTCCAGCCGCCGCCTTCGCCTGAGCCAGTGCACCTAGAGGGCCGTCCGTAACGAAGCTGAACGTGGCCCCTCCGCGCTCCACCGTAGGCAGCGGCAAATGGGTGAGAATGAAGTGCGGAATCCGGTATTCGGTGTCGAAGCCGTCTGGAGCGCTGCCGAAAGCCGTGTGGCCCAGGATCATCGCGCCGATGCCGTCCAACAATTCCTGCTTGATCTCCTCCGCAGCGCCTGTCTCGGCGAAGTACCAGTCATGCAGGCCGCCGTCCTGTCCATCCGGTCCAGCAATGTATCCGTCAAGCGAGACGGCAAGATCGAGAAAGACTCGACTCATGTGCGAACTTGCCTGGAACACACTCTGTGCATGACATCCTCCTAAAAAATAAGGCGAGCCGCGTAATTCACCGAACTCTTACACGCAGCAATATACGTAACTTTTCTTCCTATTTAGTTTATAACAGAACGATACGAAATTGCAACCGTGTACTTAGTCTAGAATACCGAATTGACCGATACTGACATCAATGGCCGTTCAGCGTTCTGCCCCTGCCCGCCGCTACCACGATGGTTGCGCCGCTGCACATGCTCTTGATCTGGTGGGCGAGCGCTGGGCCCTGCTGGTGGTGCGCGAGCTTTTGCTGGGGCCGAAGCGTTTCAGCGATCTGCGCGCTGATCTCCCTGGCATCAGCCCCAACGTGCTGTCGCAGCGCCTGAAAGACTTAGAGGACATCGGCGTGATCGGCCGCAAACATCTGCCGCCACCCGCCGCAAGTTGGGTCTATGCCCTGAGCGACTGGGGCCGGGAACTGGAGCCGGTCCTGCAACAGCTTGGGCGCTGGGGAGCACGGTCACCCGTCAGACCGCACGCCCCCATCACTCTCGCCACCCTGGTCACAGCCGTGAAGACCATGTTTTACCCGCCTGCTGCTCAGGACGTGGAATGCACGGTAGCGCTGCGGATCGGCCATGAGCGCTTTGTCGTTCGTGTGCAGCATGGTGTGCTGGACGTACAGCGTGGTGTTCCCCATGCTCCGGAGGCAACGCTGACAGGCGACCTGCAGCTACTGGGTGGACTCCTCTTTGGCGGTCTGACGCTGGCGGAGGCCGAGACGAACGGGCTGGTCATTGAGGGCAACCGGGCGTGGGCGCAGCGGTTTCAAACCCTGTTCCAGATGCCTGAGGTTGTGGCCCAGTCGTAACGTGGAGCTTTCTCGCTTTCGCATGCCTGCGGACAAGGCCTCGACAACCAGAGTGGGGTGGTCTCAGCATCACCATCTCTTCTTTGCCCTGACCAGTTCACGCACGCGAGGCTCAATTGACTTCGCCCGCCAAGCAGCGCTTTCATAGCAAGCAGCCGACCATACGCCGCTTTGCCCCCGTGCTATGACCGAGCCCCCAGAAGAGACCTCCATTTCGCGACAGGAATTCGCGCAGATGAAATCACTCCAAATCGGCGCTGTGACCTGCCAGCAGGATTAGGGTAAGGCTTCCTGGCCCCCTCCAATCGCATCAACCGCGCCGAGACCTTGATCAATCTGCCCGCTAAGGCGATGAATGATTCCAGGCTGTCCAGGCCCCAAGTTTGCGCCCACGTTTCGCTGACGCTCCCTGATCCCCTACTCTGTGCGTATGACCAGGGACTCGGGCCAGATCACCATCAAAGAGAACGAAGAGAGACAGCGCTACGAGATCTATGTCGGGGATCAACTGGCGGGCCACACTGAGTACCGTCCGGTGGGTCACGCTCGGTTACTCCCGCACACTGAAATCAACGAAAGGTATGAGGGCCAGGGGCTGGGTTCACAACTGATTCAGTTTGCCCTTGATGATCTGCGGGCGCGCGGCCTGAATGCGGTGCCCACCTGCCCATTCGTCGTGGCCTTTATTCGCAAGCACCCGGACTATCTGGAACTGGTTCAGCCCGGCCAACGTCGCGCCCTGAAACTGTAGAGGCAGGCGACCGCATCAGTGGCAGCTCTTGAGAGCCGTAATACCCCCACACACTACAGCGCCAGAGGCGTGGTGTGGGTGACGGCCACGTCACCCCAAGAGCGCATTGCAGAATAGCTCCGGCGGCCTCAATCATTTTCCGACTGACAGAAATTGTGCGGTGCTTGGAGTTGCGCTGTCGGGAACGTCAAACGTCGTAGGCGGGCACGGCAGTGACCAGCAACACGTCCAGCAGAGTTTTCAGAATTGCGACTGATGAACAGGCGTGGGCGGGGAGCACCAGACGCAGTGTTGCCAGGGTCAATCGATGCTCCACCCAGCCCTGCGCACTGGCTGGCCTCAAGCCCTTCTTAATCTCAGCGTTTCCACGGAACGTGAAGAGCTCCCCAAAACGGAAAGCGGCCCACATCCACATCTCCAGCAACCCCAGACCAAAATTGAAGTTCCATCCAGTCAACACTGGGACTTCCTTGATCGCACAATGTCCGTTCAGGGAAGAGTGAAGCGCTGAGCACACCCGGCTGCTGTTCATACTGGTATGAACAGCAAATCACGATACGTCGAAATGTGAAGACTCATCGTCAGCGAACCACTCCGAGCAAGGCGTTCCGCAAGCGCTGAACAAGTACAGAAGACTTTGGGAGTGCACGCGGCAGTCACCTCGAGAAGGGTTGTAAGGCCGAAAAGTAACCAACACTCGGAGAGATATAGAACCACCTTTCTCCCCTTTGACGGACTGCTGGGTCCATGATTGAGGATTCAGCTCGAGGTGTTTGAGTCTGACCCACTTTATGGACTGGGCCTGACAGGCATGACTTCAGCTCTCCACAACACGTGCGCGGATGTTCTGCCGCAAACTTTTAAAGTGAATCAGTTAACGCTCTGAAATTCGGTCAGACAATGTCGCCATCCCACCATGCGTCATAGCAGGGACCAGAACCACTCGGATCTCACAGATCAGGAAAGGGCGCAGTAAAGGCATCAAGATCGTGGTTGATGCACGCAGCACATCGTTGATGGTGCACAGTTGCAGTGCAGGTTCAGAAGATTCCGGGCATCGTCTAACTTATCTGCCTCGCTACTCTGCGCCGGGCTGTTCGGCCAGATGGCGTATCCTCAATCTCACTTGGGGTACATAGAATGCCCCGTATGGTCGCCACCCCTGCGCTCGCCTCACCCGCCACCCTGGCCACCGCCCGCATGCATCTTGTTCCTATGAGCACCGATTACCTCAATCAGGTCATGGACAGCCTGCAACATGACGAGTTCATGCGTCTGACAGGCACCCGTGGGAGCTTCACTCGCGATGCCGTGGAACGTTTCCTGGCCCGCGTGACCCAGGCGGATGACCGCGCCGACTGGGCGATCCTCCGGGCTTCAGATGACGCGTACCTGGGCGAAGTTGCGCTCAATGACCTCGATCAGGACAACCGCAGCATGAACTTCCGCATTGCGCTCAATGGCCCAGCCGTGGTGGGTCAGGGGTATGGCACCGAGGCCACCCGGGCAGTCGTGGAGTACGGCTTCGACACTGTGGGGCTTCATCGCATCAGTTTGGGGGTATACGCCTTTAATCCACGTGCCCGGCGCGTCTACGAGAAATGCGGCTTTATCCATGAGGGGGTTGAACGCGACGCCTTGTATTGGGAGGGCGAATGGGTGGATCAACATCGTATGTCAATGCTCGCCACTGATCCCCGTACCCGATAGGGTCATTCCAAGGATCACGCTGTGCCCATCTTCTGGATAACATCTATCTCCTTAACAGCTTCCGGCAGCTTAAGGCCGACACACTCCTCTGAGATTTGACACGACTCCGTGGAAGCAGGATGACGGCTCTTCAGCTGTGGAAAGTCGAAGACAGCACGTGATCAGAGATTCCAATGGACGGTGTCTCAACAATGTCATGTTGAAGGACCTCCCTGCCAAAGGTGGGGAGACGTGGGAGACCGTCTCAGGTCCGAACGCAGTTGACAATCGGATGTCCCAGATTAGGCACCCTCGTCCCCAGCACTCTGAGTAACTATCCGAGCGGAATTTTAAAGTCATCGACCAGGCGTTAACGCTTCTTCGCATTCGCCTTTGTGGCTTAAGTTGCGGCCCCTTACTCCCTCTCCCCTTTCAGGCTCCTGATCTCTGGAAGGCCGAGTCAATTAAAACAGCGCTGTGCGAGGGGGTTAGGCGAGCTTCAATGAGCTGAATTCGAATACCAGGAGAAGCGACGTTACTGTCATTCCCCACCATGCGCTGGTCCACAGGCAGCCGGATACACGCGCACTCCACAATCACCGATCTCTGGTTATCCCGACACTTTTTGCAAGGCTGCATCAACGCCTAGGGCTTCCATCAGGGCACCGGGGCAAGCCGCATTGATCCAGGTGACCGACCTGCCGTTCATTTCCTCGCCTCCACCTTCCAGCCAAACAAGTTCTTGAACGAGCCGAGTCAGTTGCCTGCGTCCTCAGGCGTGGAAAGCAGGAACGCGTGCGCGGCCCTTGTCTGTGGGCGAAGTGCAGCGTCTCGGTGTGGCGAACACGGAGCGCTTACTCCTCGATGTGTGATCCTCGCACACATAACCTACTCCTCCAGCGGATGCAGCTGCGCCCTCTTCCTACCCGATATGCCGCGTAAATCCTGTCAAAACATCGAAGATGCGGACTCTCAACAGACCACCGATAGGTCATCAGGACCTCAGCACAACACCCGGCGATAGCGGGCTTGCAGGAATGAGTACAGGGCGAGGGCCACGAACCCCAGGGCGACCATGCTCAGCATCCACGTACCGAGCGGCAGGCGTTCGAGGACTGTCAGCGCCTGGGTAAGGCCGCCCGCAGCATGCGGATCGTGCAGCCAGGCAGCACGGAGCAGCAAGACGCCGATGATGGCGAACACCACCCCTCGCATCAGCAGCCCGAATTGTCCCAGCAGACGAAGGGCCGCGGTGCCGCGGGCGCCAAGCTGCTCCAGGTCGAGGAACTGAAGGAAGAGGCCGCTCCAGGCCACGAACAGGTGATTCACGGCCACACCAAACGCACCCAATCCCAGCAGGACCACCAGCCAGGGCCCCAACGGCGGAGCGAGCAGGATGGCGGTCCACGTTTGAACCGCCCGTTCAGAACTCTCTCCCCATCCGCGAAGAACCACGTTGGCTGCAAACCATGCCAGCACGAGATAGGTAAGGCCGTTGACGAGGCATGCCAGACGCTGGGCCAAGCCGAGGAGGGATGTGCCAAGGCGGTCCGGATCGAGAACACCACGCACCAGCAACCAAAGTGCGTAGCCGAGAAGGCCCAGTGCAACGCTGCCAAGCAGCAAGCGTCCGGATGGCTCGGCAGCCAGGCGCACGAGAGAGCCCTGCACGCCCTCGGGGCGGTGCATCCCACTGAGGGTAGCCTCAAGGTTGTATGCGCCGAGCGCGAGGAAGACCAGACCTTTGCCGAGGTAGCCCAGCCGAGCAAACAGCACGAACCACGGTTCAGCCCGTCGCATGCGCTGCTTGGCCCATTGCTTGAACCGCATCTGCCCAGGCTAGAGCAGCTTCGGGAAGGCGGTGGTACCTCAAATACCGTTCGGAGGTTAAGGCAGGTTGGTGGTTTCTTGAGATGTATTCAGGGCGTTGTTTTGCCTTGACCAGTGATTGGCAGGCTAGCGCGCCTCAAGCGGACCGAAGCTGTATCGCTACGACTTACCAATAAATCGATTTCACACGCGATCAAATGCCCGTACTGTCTTCCCGTAACCTGACGGGAGGTTTGAGCATTATGACATCAGCGCGATCCAGTAGGTCAATTATCAGATGCTGCGCGACTGCTGAATCAGGCGATATTTCTGAAGGAATAGGGCGCTCAGAAGATTTCATCAGCCGATTTCTATCTTACGCAAGACATGTATATCGGTGGCCAAGCGCCGCAAGTCGAATTGTAAGGGTAGTTTTTAATAACTTGGAAAAAAGACTTAACTGCCTGATCTAAACTACAACTTGCCTCCGATTTCATTTTAGTAGTGATTCACCTTATGCTAGACAATTCATCCTCACTTGGATTGGCTACTGAAAGATAGCTGCTCCGCTCCTTATAAGCTTCGGGAAATTATGTAATATACTATTAGCCGATTAAAGAAACGCAGCCATTTAATCCTACAGGCTAAAGGTTTAATGTGATCTTAAAATTATTAGCGCTAAATTGAATTGCATAACCGTTAAATGCAGATTCAAAAGGTTCTCTTTTTAGGAAATGATTATTAGAGAGTAAACTTAGAGATAGTTTGAAAAAGATTATTCCCAAAGTTTACCGGAAAGCAGAGGTTGGAAATCTATTACAGTTTTCTTACTCGAGCAGATTAAGGTCCCTTGATAAGACAAGCCTGATCATCGGATCTGGATATTTTTCTTACAAATTTCATACAGTGCAGTATTTGCGAGGTCTGATCCTCCCCCTATACCCCCATAAATTTAAGACTGAAACGATTTTTATGTAAAAAACTCAGCAAGGATAGTGGGTCATTTATGG
>NZ_JACHFL010000042.1 GCF_014201875.1 Deinococcus humi
GCGGCATTCGAGCCTGGGATACTTGACGCCCCTGGAAGCCGAGTGCCAGGCTACAGCTGCTTAACCTTAGCGACTCGAAACCGAGTCAACCCCAAAAGTGGTGCACCGAGTCAACGATGTGACCACTTCGTGCAGGCAGGCTGTCGAGGTCAAGCAGGTGATCGCTGCGAGTGCTGACGATGCAGTGAGCGTCGTGTTCACGCAAAGTATCCGTGAGAAGCTGGCAGAGGTGAACCGCGCTCTGCTTGACGCCCCATCTGCACCGTTGAGCACTCGGCCTTTGTTGGGTGAGGCGCAGACGTTCCAGGACGCGAGATGGCCGACTGCCTTGGTGCCGAGCGGTGTACCGGTCAAGTCACCTGGCGCCACGAGTCGCGTCCTCGGAGTGGGAGAACCGGACAACGTCATCGCCGCTGGAGTTTTACCGTCCGACACCGCTCTGGAACTGGCCCTCGTGAACTGGATTGGCAAAGAGGCCGATGTGACGGTGGTGTGTTTTAACAACCGCGCTCAGATTCTCGTGGCGGGGGAGAAAGTGAAGCACGTCAAACTGCGGCCTGGAATGGTGGACCGCTTTCCGCTGGATTTGACGCTGGAATCGGGACTGAATGACGTCCAGTGTTATTCACTGCGGGCGGCGATGGCCAATGGCGAACCCGCGCATGCCTGGCCGCCGATCTTCGCGGCTTTTGTTCAAGGCTCCTGACGCCTTTCTGGCCGTCCCTGTCAACCCCTATTCGCGGTGACGTATCTCAGCCTGCGGCTCAAAGTTGCAGTGAACGTCCTAGCGCACAACCTGAAATTCCTCAATCTCAGCAGCTGATTGCCTTCATGCTCAGCCTCTATTCGCGATAAATTGACCCATGGGTGTACGTCTCTGGACTGTGCCAGAGCTAGCAGACTTTCTGTATGCGGCTTACCACGTTGACCATGGTGGCGTCATTGATCCACCAGATTCCTGCACCTGGGCGGCCGTAGCTGACCTCTTGACCCGCGATGAACCCCTGCGCGCCGAAATATGGGCAACGTGGCGTGTCTGGCTCCAGGGCATGAATGAAGACGTCGCCGGTGCTCGCGAATGGTTGGACAATCAGTTAGCCGCGCGGAGCCCAGACGGTTGTCAGCAGTGACGTGAAATTGGGACCGATAACCCATGAGCACCGTCCCTTTCGCATTTTCTGGCGCCTGGGTCAACCCCTATTCGCGGTATTTCCTACGTCCTCAAATGTGTCTCCCACCGTCAAAACGCCGTGCTACGTTCACGTCCTATGAAAACTTCCCCTGGTCTGGTGCTCCTGCCCGTCCTGTTGCTTGCGGCCTGCACGCCAAAAGAAACCCCTGCTGGCGGTGAGACCGTCAACACGCTCAGCGGCACGGCCGTCGAGGGCCAATATGCGGCGCAGGGCAATCAGGTCGTCCTCCAAACCAGTGCCTGGACCGGCGGGGCGGGCAACGTCACCCTCAATGTGCTGGACGCCGCAGGCAAGACGGTCGAACTGGGCCGCACCGCGCTTGGAGCGGACGGCAAATTCTCATTTGCCAGCCTCCCCACCCCGAACACCAGTGAGCTGACGAAGATCACGGAACAGAGTGAAAGCTGCACCAATACGTTTGTGGTCAGCGATCCGGCCGCTTTGAACGCCACCGCTGGGCTGTTTGCCTCAGCGCAGACGAACGTGCCGCTGACTCTGGTGGCCTACGACACCACCACAGCGGGCGGGACCACCACCAGAACGGGAACCCTGATCTATGCGGACCGGGCCGTCACCGTCAAAGGCTCGCAAACCTGCCAGATCGGAGCCAAACCGTACACGGCTGACTTTAATCTGGCGCTGGTGAAAGGGTGGAACATGACGACGGCCTCACTCAACCTCACCACCAGAGCAGGGACGGTCCGCAATGGCGCACCAGCGGGCGCGCAGTGGATCGCTTTCAAAGTGAGTGGCGGCGCCACAGGGCTCGCAGTCAACGGTTTCCTTCTCCGTTAACCCAGCCCTGCTCTCGTGTCCGCTGGCGTCCTGCTGGCGGACTTTTCCATTCCTAAGGGAAATCGAACCGCTCAGGACGGTCCGCATGCTCGCCCGATCGTCTTTGGAACGGGTGCTGTCAAGAAAAAACGCGATATGGCTCTGGGTGACAGTCTTCCCCCACCCGAAGCTCCGCGAACACATCGAGACCGTATTTCTCCATTGGTGGCCACGCAGATTCAGTCCGGGCAGCCGAAAACGCTCACCTCATCGCGATTCCGCGTTGTCCTGGCGATCCTCGCCCACAACCTCACGCTGACCCGTTAAGCCAGTGACAACCAGTTCCAGCCGCCAAGATCAATTCGGCCTGCCGACAGCGCCGCTCTCCTGGCGCCAACATTCCCACCATGAATCGTGCCGAAAAGGACGCGGCCATCCTCCGGAAGCGCCTGAGCCAACAGAGGACCCAGGGCCCCACCAAGGCCCTGTCCCCTGGCCTGTGGCGTGAGGAGTAACTCCTGGACACTCTGTGCTGGAAATCCCAGTTTCGTTTTCGGAAGGGTCCCCGCGTAACCGCTCCAGACGCCGTTCCAGAGCACATCAAACATGGTGCCTGCTTGAATGCATGTCGCCAAATCGTCTCTGGAAAGCAGCTGAGCGTGCTCGACGTGCTCTGGATGTTGGGCGTCAACCGCGTCATAGGCGTCCTGCGCCTGGTCGAAGTGCTGGTCATCCCTCGTTGGTCTGAGTTGGAGCCCAGCGGGTGTCGGCTGAGCACGCAAGTCGGCCAATGGAGCAGCCAGGACGCGGGTCTCTGGCGTGGTTTCTGGGAAGACACCCATGACCATGGGACTCCAGAACCGGAGCCGGAGAGGCCGAAAGGCCGCGTACACGCGTTGCGCAGCCAGCCGAAGAGGAAGAAGATCCTCCGGATGGAGTGGACGGGTGGTGACGCTGACATCGACAAACGGCTGATTCACGTCCAGGCCCTTGAACCGAATGCTGAGCATGCTGTGGAGGTCAGCGGCGACATGCACCCAGCGATTCAGGTAGGTCTGGGCGGCGAGGCCCAACGCAAAATGATCTGCCCGTTGCTGCGCAAGATCAAGATCAGTGGCCAGTTGAAGATCAAAGCGGTGTTCCGCGGTGAGATTCTCGACCCGCTCAGCAGCCGGCACCCAGTCCACCGCACGTTGACCGGCCAAAGTGAACTGCGCGAGTTCGCGGGCAGAGGGGAGAACACCAAATTCCATTGCCCGGCATTCTAGGTCAGCTCCTCGGCAGACCTGCTGCAAGCCCTCAAAGAGGTCTCTGGTCCGATGATCCTCCGATCAGCTCGGTGGTCCCACCCGTGAAACGACGGACCCCATCCACCCAAAGCATGCGCCGCCTGTCACCGACGTCAGGAGCATGGTCCGGACGCGAACAGCGCCGCGAGAGCTGAGGTGCCCAGGCTGGAGAAGACCCCTCGCCAGAGCAGGATGAACAGGAAGGCCGCACTCGACTGAACCCTGGCCTCATCCCTGTTCATGGGAAAATAGGGTGAACGCTGTCTCAGGCCGTAAAGATCCGTCAGAGGGCTGAGCGATGCTTTCCCATTTTTTCCTGTCCTGCTGCTGGCTGTGGGAAAGGCCCTGAAGCGCTGCGGGTGTCAGTTCACCCTGAACAGGGGTCAACCGCAGGTGCCGCCCCCGCTCCGCGTCGTTCCCACATACAGCTCGTTCTCGACCAGATGGTTGCCGTTGAAGGTGTAGTTCACACGAATCACCGCTTTGTTCCCTGTGATCGACAGCGTGTTCGTATAAATACAGCTGCGGTGCACCACGTGAATCGTCACCTGGCCCTTCGGCACTTGACCTTTCCAGACTCCACGCTGCCCTGCATTCAAAAAGGCGGTCCGGGTGAACAGACGGCCAGGCGTCGCTGGGATGACGTTCAAAATCAAGCGTGGGCCCTCTCCAGACGAGGCGCTGGGCTTGACGTCGTAGTGAAGTTCGATGGGCGTTGTGGGGCCACGAAAATCGGTAGGGAAGGGAGGAACGTTGAAGAGCTGATTCTGAAGAGGCTGTTGCAGCGTGAGTCCAGCTGACGTTGTGGCCAGCAAGCCGAAGGAGAAAAGCACAGGAAGCCATCGGCGCATGCCACCATTTTACCGCGGATAGGGGCGACGGCGGGGGGCGATCCGCTGGTGAGAGCAAAAAATTTCAGGTTGTGCGCCAGGACGTTCAGCACGACCTTGAGCCGCAGGCTCAGATACGTCTTGACCTGTCCACAGCTGTCAGATTCAACTGAGCCGTTCCTTAGAGCCCATGTCTAGCACGGGCTCCAGCCTTTGCACCAAGCCACATGCCCTCAGGCGTTACCCCGGTGTCGTGAATTTGCTGCTTTGCGCGCCGGGCGCGTGGACCAGCAGGGGGGCTCTACGGCATCGAGCAGTGTGTCAGCGCGCCAGAATCAAGCTCAGCTGGGGTCATCTCTCTGCCCGGGTGTGCGGCACGTCCAGCAGAGTGGCCGTGAACAGGTGAGTCTCGTCGACAAAGCCCGTGATCCTGAAGGTCATTCCGTTGCCAGCCAGCGTGGCTGAGGGATCGTCGGCCCAGACCGTGAAGCTGCCTCCGGGTCCATCTGAGTCGGCGATCCCTGTACTCAACCGCAACGCGAACAGGTACGCCGGGTCAGCAGTGCCCGTGGGAATGGTCACGGTAAACCAGTCCCGGCCCCCCGTGAGCACCGGAACTTCGGCCTCGACCCGGTAGATCGGGAGTCCCAGGCGCCTGCCGGATCTGATGGGCCACTGCAGGGTGTCCCGGGGGAGGCGGGTGATGGTGACCCGGACGCCGGCTGCCGGGCCCTCGCGCCACTTCGCCGGGGCCGAGACGCGCACACCGTCGACGCCGACGACCGTGCTGCCGGGACGCAGCAGGTGCGTGGACTGGGTGTGCGCTGGCACGCAACCGGTGATGCCAGTACACACCAAGGCAGCGAGCAACAGGAACCTTTTCATCTGTGCCGTCCGCGCTGGGATTTCCGGGTGCCCGGCTCGTTGTCGGGCTGGAAGGTGACGGCGTAGAAGGCGGTCCGCAGCAGGGTGCCGAGCGTTCGCATTGCCCCAGCGGGTGGGCTTTGTTCGATGCGCCCCCGTTGGCGGCCTTTGCGGGCACGGGCCTCGGGGTCCATGCCGCTGGTGGGCTGGCCGACGGCGCCGAGGAACAGGGCGCTCAGGACGGCCCAGATGGATCTGAGTGCATGGATCATGGGTTGCGTCCTCCCAGGCGAGGTGATGTGGGTTCACTTCCAGTCTGCCCTCAGAGCTCGTGCTGGTCACGGGCTTCGACTTTTGCATCAAGCAGCATGTCCCCGGTGGGTATGAAGCTCAGAGGGTCATCACGCCCATGGTCGCCCGGCCAGGCCAGCAGCCCGAGACGCACCCTCCTGAGCCAACGCACCTCACACTGACAGGACGTGAACTTCGCCGCTCCTGAACCTCCTCGGCCCAGAAGGCCCAGGTCCACCCTCAATAGACATGGCCCCCGCCCATCCCCTGGAAGAAACCATCTGTGCTCTTGTTCCGCCCGTCTGGCCACGTCCGGCGTCTCATAAATATACACCAGCACGCTGGTACGGCAACCTGCTTCAGCCCCGCGCAGACCTGATTGCGACTCTAAAGGAAAGCGAGCAGGACGCAGATTACGTGATCTGCCACACCGGCAGTGTGCCCCGAAGCGGCTTCAAATGGTTCGCCCCAGGGATGACCATGCGCCGGACTGCCGGCGAAGCGCCCTGCGGGCAACCCTATGCCCTGCCAGCCCGGGCTGCCCTGTTGGCGCTGGACCTGAATCTGGTCTTGAACATCAGCAGGCACAAAAAGCAGGGGCTCGCGTAAAGCATCGTGGCCAGAAGCGACCGGTCCAGAGTGCAACCGGAGGGCCGAGTCCGATCCGCATTCTCGCCAGTTCGCTTGTAAGCCCTTCCGCACCTCCGGGTCAATGTCCTTGAATCAGTGCTGAGACTGCTTCAAGCCCCAGACTTTAGGCCTGGAGTCCCTCTTGACCACGATTGAATCAGTAGAGACTATTGAGGCATCATCTCCTTAACGTATAGCAACTGAGCACCCTGTCCTGTACGTCAAATTGACGATACAAGTCATTCAGCCTGAGAGCCTGTCGGGGCGAGTCCCAGCCCTGCGAAGGTTTGTGCAACCCATATCCGCCGCCCAACACAAGGGCTGCATGTTGAGCCTGCCCGTGACCATCACGCCAGACCAGTACGGTGCCTGGAGCTTCACATTCTGTTGTCTTCGCTGTATACGCTGCCAGCCAGTCTTCGAACGGTTCACGCAGCATCCATTGGTGCTCGGCCCCTCGTACGCCTGCGCCGGCCATTACCGTACCGAAACAGTTCGGCCCACTTCCAGAAGGGAACGTTCCCGCGATTTCACGAACACGCGGCCATGCTGTACGTAAGGCACTCCAGATCTCTTCCGGTACCGCTTGATGCTCACAAGGCAAGCGGCCTTGGCTTGACCAGTGCGCGAGGAGCTCCCACTCACGTCCAGCAAGCAACGACGGCCACCACACAAAATGCTCGCCCCCAGCTTGCTCCTCCACTTCTGTCAAGAGATCACGCCAATCAGCAACACACAGCACTTCGCCGCGACCATGCTCAAGTTGAAGGCGCAGCAGTTCGGTGCGAGTGGCGAGTGGCAACGTCAGAAAGTCGGATTCGTTGAGCATCACGGCTTGAGGACAGGTCACGCCCCAGAGCTTGAACGTGTCGCGTCCTTCGGGCGAGAATGACGGTGCAGCTGAGATAATGAGTTTCAATGCCTGGCCCTGCGCTTCTGTCAGATAAAATGGTTGCTGTTCCGGAGCCAGCCAGTTCGCCCAGGACTCCAGGAGCGCCTGATCGATCGGAATATTCAGAATGCGCTGCATAGAGGGATCCTGACAGAAATCGCAGCTGACTGCAGCTCGGAGCCGGCCAGCATGGGATACATGTTCCCACCCTCGTTCAGACGCAGATCAATGATCCACCGCTCTGCGCCAGCCGCACCCAGTTCGGCGATCAGATCCTGAACCACGTCCTGATAAAGTCGTCCGTCCGGGAGGGTCCCATCACCAGTCTGAAGCTGCACCCTGCCCCGTCCTCACCCCTTCACAGCCCCCGCCCCCAGCAGCGCCGGCGGGCAGAGATCCAGGACCTCTGGCGCAGCCGCCAGTCCAGCAGCACCCGGCGATGGCTGCGCATGGTGGCCCTCTCGCCTGCCTGAAGTGCACTGGTCAATCATCGTCTCGGGCAGGTTGGCCCTCACTTCCTGATTGGCCTCCAATTTGCCCTGGGCTGCTCCACACGGGCGAGCGTCGTGTCCAGCCAAATGGCCGGGGCCGGTCCGCATTCTCGTCTGTTGGCCTGGACGGCGGGTGGTCTAATGCCCTCATGCGACTCCTGCCTCTGGCGCTCCTGTGTGCGGCCCTGCTCAGCGCCTGTCAGGACACCGCGCCGCCCCCCCGCATGCTGAGTGCCGATGAATTGCGCCCCATGTACCGCGACCTGCCGCGCGAAGCGCTGCCGCCGATCAGCAGCTCCGGGCTGGGCGAGACCTACACGCTGGGCGGCGTGGTCAAAGACTGGCAGGCCAGCCGGGACGTGGCCCTCTTTCTCGCCCCGTCCCAGCCGGGCAGCCCAGAGGGAGCAGCCGGCACCCTGACGGCCACTGGCCAGATCGAGGTGAGCGCTCCTCTGAATATCGCCCAGGGGTACGCCACGAAGCTGAGCGACTTGATTCGCAGCGAGGGAACGCTGTGCCCGGTCACCGAACTGAGTTGGAGCAGCAATCCAGAGGTGCAGGTGATGGTGGCGACGCTCCTGGTGCGCTGGGCGGACGTGAGTCTCCGGATGAACGCGGCGGCCTTGCGGCCCCAGACCTCGCCCGTGCCGGTGTGGGCCGATCTCCGCCCCAGCGTCACCCAGACCTCGGCGGGTTCCAGGACAGCGTTCCTGGTCTATTCCCCCGAGGAGGTGACGGTCCTGGGCGAGAACCGCTGCATCAGCGGTTCAGAGCAGGGCCGGCCGCCCGGACAGAGGTTCGTCCTGCAAACCCAGGTGCGGGCCAGCGTGACGCTCAAGACCGGCTGGAATGCGTTGTTGAACACCGAGAAGTTGCTGAGCTCGGTGGGCAAGGTGGGCGTGGTTGAGAGGGGCTGGACGGCCCTGCCCGCGGATGAACTGACCACCTGGACCTTGCGGTAAAGCCGTTGCAGTGGCGGCCAGATCAGGCGGCCTGATACAGCAGGAGGATCACCCATGAAGAACAACAAGCACAACAAGGGGACCAGGCCCTGGCCGCTCCTGGGATTCGCTCTGCTGGCCGGGCTGACCGTCGCCTGCACCAAGCAGGCCATCCCATTGGGCTGGAGCGGCCTAGGCATTCACCTGAACGCGGGTGAGACCACCACGTACGACGTTGACCTGTACCCGGTTCAGGCGTTGACCTTTGACCTGCATCCCCATGACCCAGCACAGACCGCCACGGCGACGGGCGGCACCCTCACCATTGGCGGTCAGACACTCAAGGCCTCGGTGAATCCCTCTAACATTGGAAATTTCCATGCTGGGGATCTGTCCGCCATCTTCTGGAAATGTACCCAGGTCAGGCCGGGCAAAAATGTGGAGGTGCGCTACGCGTTCACGGATGCCAGTGGCCAGACGCTGGAGCAGGGTTCGGCGTTCCTGGGCAACGTCACCGGCACCTGTCCAGTGTCGAGGTAGCCTTCAGGGCAAGACGGGCTTCTCGAACATATGACCGCGTGATCCGCCCTTCAGGGGCGGATTGCTCTCAACGCCCATCCTGCCCCGCACCAGACCCCACCAGGGAACGGACCACTACCGTGCCATCTGGAGCCACGGTGCACGTCAGAAGGCGGGCAGGCTGCCTCCCACCCGGGGTGCTGGCGTCGTGATCGCGGACGAACATCTGCGCAGCGGTGGGTTTGGGAAGGCGCTCGGCACCCTTGCCAAAAACAAAGAGGATGGTTTGTTCGGTGACCCCTAGTGGCTGAGTGGCTTCGTAGGCTGCGGTGCATCGACGCTCGAACGCCCCCATCTGCGAGCTGTCATAGATGATGAGGAGCAACGGCACCGCGCCCAGTGTGAGCAGGAGTGGCGTCAGGGTGGCCGTGAGAGGTTTTCTGGCGATCAGGGACACTGGGAACAGCCTTTGAGAGGAGGCCAGGGGATCACGGTGCCCGAATGCTCCCCTGAGTAAGGTCCAAGACTTTCAGAGGTGACAATCTCCTGAACATGCATCAAGGAGAGGATAACGAGACCCGGTCAGCAACGGATGCAGTCGGGGCCATGAACGACTCCTCCTGGAACCAAAGTCCGACAGCAGACTCCGGAGGTCCCGAAATGACCACACGCCGTTTTAGGATGTGGAACGCTACCGGAAAGGTCTCGCTGCGTGCGGTGCTTGACGACATTGATGGTGCAGGCTTGATCTGGATCATCGAGTTCTTTGACGGCATCGGCAGGCCGCCTTCACGATTCTTCAGTGACTCCATTGGCGACTTCGAGCAGTACTTGAGTGAAAACGATCAGGGGTTCCAGGTGTCATGGACCGAGCTGCTCGAATTCGCCGAAGGCATCCAGTGGGGTTGACTCGGTTTCGAGTCGCTAAGGTTAAGCAGCTGTAGCCTGGCACTCGGCTTCCAGGGGCGTCAAGTATCCCAGGCTCGAATGCCGC
>NZ_JACHFL010000043.1 GCF_014201875.1 Deinococcus humi
ACGGCGTAGCCGATCACGGCGAGAGGGAATCGGTACCCAGGAAGCTTCTGACCACTCAGCACCGCGTCACCCTACCCCAACAACTTGCCACAACCCTCGCCAGTCCGGACGCCGTGCACGGCGTCCAGCGTGGCTTCCAATTGACGAGAGTCGTGGACGTTTGCGCCGGTCAGCGTGATGGCCAGCGGTAGACCGGAGGCATCGATCAGCAGGTGCAGTTTGCTCCCGAGCTTGCCCCGGTCCGTCGGATTGCGCCCCGTCTGTTCGCCCCCACGCGGGGCCGGTAGACTGCAGCCATCCAACGCCGCGCGCGACCAGTCGAGTTGCCCTGCAGCGGCCGCGTGGTTCAGCACCTGCTGGAAGAGACTCGACCACAGACCCTGCGCTTGCCAACGATGAAATGCGCGCTCACACGTGATGCCGCTCCCAAAGCCCAGAGCGGTGGGGAGCTGCCTCCACGGCAGTCCCCACCGCAGGATGTACAGGATGCCTGCCAGGACGCGTCTCGGATGGAGGTGCGGGCGACCGCCTTTGGGTCGTGGTGGCGGTTCAGGGATCATGGGAAAGATCAGCGTCCACAGACCATCGGGAACCCATCGCTCGACCATCCCCCTACCTGACCCAACCCGGTTTTGAGCACAGGCTCTTAAGGGGAAGTTATCAGAGGACCGGAGCGGCGGCGGTGACGGGGTACGGTGGGTGAACAGGAGGTCCACCATGAACCAGAAAAGCCTCGTTCTCGCGGCCCTACTGGTCTGCGCCACCCTTCCCGCTGCTGCCCAGACGACACCCGCTCCACTGTTGAGTGGCACGACAGGCACTCTTTCCTGGGGCCTGTACGCGGGTGGCCTGACCGATTTGCAGACAGGAGACAACCGCCTGCGGCTGAGCGCACCCGAACAGGCCAAAGTCCTCGGGACCCGGTACGACGCCGGCACCCGCACGGCGCTGATCACGTACCGCCCTCCCCCAGCCCTGGACGTTCGAGGAGCCCTGGACTTCGCCGCGGCTCAACTTCAGCGCCAGGGCTTTGAACTCACGTTCCGCGTGTACCTGGAGGGCGCGCGCGCCCGTGCCCTGCTGCGCCGCACCGACCGCCTGGTCGAAGTCCAGATGATTCAGGGGGCCAGCGGCACCATCCAGGCGCTTTATCAGTTCCGGAGCGGGGACCTTCCCCTGCGCCTGCTGGCGGGTGAGGCTCCAGACAATCTGCGGGTCTACGCTGATCCCATCGACCTGAAGACCGTGCAGATCGTTCCGGGACGGATTTTTCTGACCCCGCCTGGCAACGTGTTGATCGACAGCGCCAGTTACCACGACAGGAGAGCCAGTCTGTTGTTCTACGGCAACTACACCCTGAAGGACCTGGAAGACTTCTACCTGCCCTTCTTCAAGTCCCAGGGCTTTGTCGAGACGTCTGACCGGGACAGCGGTGAGCGGTCCCGCACCTACCAGCTGGCCCGCTCGAGCGAGACGTACAGCCTGACCCTGAATGCCTCGGACGCGACGTCGCGGTCCAGGGTCACCCTGGGACCATGAACGGTGAGCGGCCCGGTGACCGGGGCGCCTTGATTGCATGGGACCCACCATGCGACTGAAGGCCCCTACCCCCGATCCGCGCGCCGCTTCCGTCCTCCTGGCTGCGCTGGTGGTGGGATGGGCGATCCTGGCCCGTCAAACCTCCGAACACTGGTGGTGGGTGGCGACCCTGGACCTGATTCCGCCGCAACTGCTGCTGCCGCTCTTTGCGCTGCTGGCGTGGCTGGCGTGGCGCGCGGGCCAACTTCGCTGGGCGGCCTGGAACGTGCTGGCCGCCGCCGCTTTCGTGGTGGTGCAAGTGGGCCTTGTCCTGCCCAGTGAGCGCCCGGTTGTCTCCGCGCCCATCACCCTGCTGAGCCTCAACACGCTGGATGCCTCCGCCGATCCGGGGCGGATCGCCCAGCTGGCCCGCCGGGAGGGAGCCGACGTGGTGGTCCTTCAGGAGGCGCTGTTCAAGGACCGGCCCCAGGAGACCTATGCGGCGCGCGTGCGCGCCGCCTTTCCCGGTTGGTCCACGGCGCATCAGGGAGAACTGCTCACCCTGACGCGCCTGCCCCTATTGGAGAGCCGACCGCTCCGGTTTCCCCAGACCGGTCACGTCCTGTTGGTCACGCGCCTACAGACCAGGACCGGTGAAGTGACGGTGGTCAACGTCCACCTGCCTACCCTGGCGCTGCTCACCGACATCAACCGGCCCGGCGAACCCCGCGCTCTGCCGGGGCGGGTGGCCTGGCGGTTGCACCTCCGTCGGGAATTGCCCGGAGCCGTGAGCCAGGTGCAGGCTACCGCGCCGGGCGCGGTGGTGCTGGTCGGCGATATGAATGCCCCGGCACGCGGCGAGCTCCACCGTCTGTTGCGGGCCACTGGCCTGCGCGACGCTTTTGTGCAGGCGGGCGCGGGCTTCGGATTCACCTATGCCGCCCGTCTGGGCTTCCTGCGGTTGGATTACACCTGGGGAGACGGTGTGGTCTTCACGGCAGCCCGCGCGTTGCCAGAGGTGTTGAGTGACCACCGCCCCCTGCTGGTTCGCTTCGGCCTCCACCCTGGAACCACATCCAGCAGCGTCCGTCAGCCATGAGCACGCGCTTCCTTTCCACTGCGATTTGTGACCGGTCCTTGGTGTGAAGCGGATCAGACTATATAAAGAAAGCATGCAGATTCCGAAATGCAGAAAGATGAGCTGTCGTGGCAGACCCATGTATGCCTCTTCATTTTGAGAACTGACTCATAGATAGAAATCATTCTGAAACAACGAATCACCTGAAGACACATTCATGCTTGTCGCAATCGATGGCCGCTCCATTAAAGAGCTGTAGTCTGGAAATGAAGAGTTTTTGGCCGCATTTCATTTCATTGTTCGTCGACAGCCTGGTGCTAAGGTCAGTTTCGATAGCTAGGAGCCAGCTTCTACTTTCGAGAACCCGAGGCTGGCTTCCTCATCTTTTGAGCAGTGTTATCAAATCAAGGAGTTTCTATGAATAAGACGATAATTCGCAATGCTGGCGCTTTCGCCCTGACCGCTTTCCTCGCTCTCGCACCTGTGGCCATGGCGCAGCAGCAACCTGTCCTCTCTGGCTCTACCAACGGTCTGGCCTGGACCTTGTATGGTCCCGGCGAACTGGGCAGTCTGAGCAACCAGTCCACCACGCTCAAGGTCTCCGCCCATCCTCAGGCCACCGTCGTCGGCACCAAGTACGACAATCAGTCGGCCGTGCTGGCCTTCCGGGTCGACGCGCCCCTGATGACGGTCTACACCTACCACGACAACCAGCTGCGCGCCCAGGGGTTTACCCGGACCTCGCAGAACATGGGCGACAACAACGCTCAGGCCACGTACACCCGCAATGGGTCACAGGTCCGCCTCAATCTGGTGCGCCAGGGCAACAACAGTTACCGCGCCACCTTCGACCTGAGCGGCGTGCAGATGATGGCGCAGGGCAATACAAGCACCACGAACACCAATACGACGTCGGCCACCAACGACAGCACGGGTGCCGCCGCAACGAAGCTCGTCCTGCCGGTCACGGTGGTGGGCGTGACCACCTTCACGCCGGAACAGAACACCGCTGCGGGCCGTAACCCGCTGGTCGGTGCCAAGGACTTTGCGGGCGTGCAGTATCAGGTGTACGGTCCGATCGAACTGAACGACCTGTCGAACAATCCGCAGACCGTCAGGTTCTCCATCCCGCAGGGGTCCGCCCTGACGGCGGCGGACATCAACGAGGACGGCACCCTGATGGCCCGGATCGAGGGCTCGAGCCTGAACCTGCAGCAGGTCATGGCCTTCTATGACCGCCAGTTCAAGGCCCAGGGCTTTACCCTGGTCAACCCCACCGATACTGGCGCGGGTCTGGACTACGCCCTGACCTACATCTACGAGCGCGGCGCACAGAGCCGGGTGTCGTTCAGCGTGGAAAAGGAGTTCGGCACCTACCGCCTGGTCTGGGACTTCCAGCGCTCCTGAGCTCCAGTTCCAGAATCTTCTGAAGTTCTGAAGTGCCAAAGACAGCGGGCAGCCGATTGCGGGCCGCCCGCTGTCTTTGAAAGGAGGTCAAAATCATGAAGATCAACGGAATGGCCACTGTCCTGTTGCTGGGCAGCCTGGCCCTCGGGCTGGCTGCATGCGACACAGAATCTCAGCAGACCACCACCACACAGACCACCCCGGTAGAGAGGTTGTGGCAAGTTGTTGGCGCTCAGGAAGCGGGAAGCCTGGAAAGGCAGGTGGCCTGAAGTTCAGGCCACCTGCTGTAGCACGTCCCGCCACGTCTCGAAAGCAGCCTGTTGGTGGGAACGCCGGCGGCGAGCGGGAACGGTGGAGCGGGCGGGGTGCTGCAGGTTCGTGATCCGGGCGTGCAGGTCGAGAAATCTTTGCGCCCGTCGTCGGGATCGGAAGCCCCGCTGCGCATGTTCCTGCCGCCGGGTGGGTCGGTGAGACTGCTCAATCAAGTTATTACAGCGCGCCGTTGAGACAACCTGGACGTGCTCCACGGTGTGGAGCACGGGAAGTTCCCGCAGGGCAGCGCCGTAACTCCAGAGCTTATCGGTGTGAATAACCTCTGGCACGTCGTATTCGCCCAGCAGTCGCTGGAAGAACGATCTTGCGGCCTCGGTATCCCGGTGCTCTTGCAAGAAGACGTCCAACACGGCGCCGCGCTCATCGACTGCCCGCCACAACCAGTGCTTGACCCCGCCGATGTCCACGTGCATCTCGTCAAGGTGCCACCGGGAACCCCGACGGGGTTCCCGGTGGCGTAGACCTTGGGCGAACAGGTCGCTGAACTTGATGCACCAGCTACGGATAGACTCGCGGGTGACGCAGATCCCCCGTTCTAGCAGAAGTTCTTCAACATCCCGGTAGCTCAGCGTGAAGCGGTGGTACAGCCACACGGCGTGGCCGATCACGGCGAGGGGAAATCGGTAGCCGCGAAGCTTCTGATCGCTCAGCACCGCGTTACCCTACCTCAACAACTTGCCACAACCGTTGCAATTTCACACGACACGGATGCACCCCGGCTGTGCGCGAAGATTGTGGAGACGAACGGATTTGCACGCTGGAGACAGGCGGTCAGCCGATCAGGAAGCGCTCCTCACCCAGCTTGACCGTGACCTCGATGTCGCCGCCCAGCGCCTGCACGAAGGCGCGCAGGGTCGCCAGCTCGGTCTTCTCCAGGTCACCGCGCTCGATACGCGACACCCGCGACTGCGAGATGCCCAGTCGCCTTGAGAGTTCCTCCTGGTTCAGTCCGGTGGCGCTGCGGACTTCGGCCAGCCGGTGGGCGCGGACCTGGGCCAGCATCGTGCTTTTCAGCCCCGCCACGTACTCTTCATTCACGCGTCCGTCAGCCACGGCCCCAGCGCGTACGGCCTTCCAGTTCTGTGCCTTCATGTCTCCTCCTCGTCGTAGTCCCCGGCCAGCCAGCGCTCGTAGCGCTCTTCGGCCATGGGAATGTGCTGGACGTACCACTCCTTCCAGCGTCCGGCCTTGTCGCCAGCGGTGAGCAGGATGACCTGCCGCCGGGGATCGAAGGCGAACAGGATGCGGATCTCGCTTCTTCCTGCCGAACCCGGCCGTAGCTCCTTGAGATGGGTCAGCCTGGAGCCGCGTAGGGTGTCCACCAACGGCCGCCCCAGGGAGGGACCAGCCTCGGCCAACAGATCCACCGCAGCCGTGACCAGGTCAGCGGTGGTGCCGTCTAGACCCTGGTACCACTCCGTCACTTCGGAGAGCAGGATGACGGTCCAGGGCATGGCACAGTATACCTTCAGCGTCATAGAACTCAAGAGGTCTGTCAGGCTGGCAGCCCTGTTTCATCGGTTCTGGCAAGTTAACCAGCGAAGGGGCGAGTAAGGTCAGTGGCCGTCTGAAGTTCAGACGGCCACGTCAACTGCCTGCTGCCATGCCAGGTGTGTACGGTTCTGGTTCGATCTTCGGAGGTGGGCGGAAACGGTGGTGCGGGTATGCTGCTGCAAGTTCGAGACGCGGGCATGTAAGGCTAGAAATTCCTGCGCCCGTTAAGGGTTTTTGAAGCCGATTTGACTCCGTTCCTGTTGTCGGGTGGAGCGATGAGATTGTTCGATGAGGTTATTGCAGCGCGCCGCCTTGGATGACCTGAATGTGCTCCACAGCGTGGAGCACGGGGAGGGCTCGAATGGCTGCTCCGTAGCTCCAAAGCTTGCCGGTGTGGATCACCTCTGGGACGACGTAGTTCGCCAAGAGCCTTTCGAGAAAGGTCTTCGCTGCCCCTGTATCCCGCTGATCTTGCAGGAGAAGATCCAACACCGCGCCGCATTCGTCGATGGCTCGCCACAACCAGAATTTCTTGCCACTGATCTCGATGCACACCTCATCCAGAAACCACCGGGAACCCCGCCCCTGTTCCCGGTGGCGCAACTCTTCGGTCAAGAGCGGGGCGAACTTGATATTCCACTGACGCAGGGTCTCGTGACTGACGTGAATGCCGCGCTGCTGGAGCAATTTCTGAACATCACGTTGGCTCAGAGAAAAGCGGTGATACAGCCAAAGAGCGTATTGAATGATGCTCAGCGGGAGGGCGGTGGCGGTAGGGCTTGCGATCAGTCACGGACCCTCAGCCGGTTGTGGCAAGTTGTTGGGGTAGGGTGACGCCGTGCTGACCGGTCAGAAACTCCCTGGCTACCGTTTTCCTCTCATCGTGATCGGCTACGCCGTGTGGTTGTACCACCGCTTCACGCTCAGCTACCGAGCTGTCGAAGAACTGCTGCTGGAACGCGGCATCGTCGTGACGCGTGAGTCCATTCGAAGCTGGTGCACCAAATTCAGCGACCTCTTGGCCCAGGGTCTCCGCCACCGGGAGGGGACGCCGGGGTTCCCGGTGGTCCTTGGACGTTACGGCACATGGACATCGGCGGGGTCAAACACTGGCTGTGGCGGGCCGTTGACGAACACGGAGCCGTGCTGGACGTTTTCCTTCAGAAACATCGTGATGCAGCCCGCCGCCAAATCGTTCTTCCGCCGTTTGCTGGAGGAGGGGCGACGTGCCAGAGATCATCCACACCGACAAGCTGTGGAGTTATGGTGTGGCCCTTCGGGAAGTTCCCGTGCTCCACCCCGTGGAGCACGTTCAGGTCATCCAAGGCGGCGCGCTGCAATAATTTGATCGAGCAATCCCACCGCCCCACACGACGCCGTGTTCGTCAGCAGCGAGGGTTCAGGTCACGACCCCGGGCACAGGGTTTTCTGAACCTGCACGCCCGGATCACGAATCTTCATCACCCTGCTCGCTCCACCGTTCCCGCTCCCGACCGTCGGCATCATCAACAAGCCGCGTTCAAGACCTGGCGAGAAACTGTGTGGCAGGCGGCCTGAACTTCAGGCCGCCTGCCTTTTGGGATCTCCGCCCCACCTCAGGCTTCAACAACTTGCCATAACCCCCGTCGCCTGATCCTGAATTTTGCGGTAGACCTTGCGTCGCTTCATTTCAGAGTTTGAGGAACTCCTGGACGCCGAGGACGAACAGGACAGCGCCCCCCACGACAACTTCAATCGGATTGGAATCGACGGTCATCCCTTCGTACTGCTCAGGGAGGGCCATGCTGGACGAAACCAGGCGGGTTCGGGTGTGGCAAGTCTGCTTGACAACGGTTTTCAGGTCGTCAAGTCGGTCAGGGCTCAGACCAATGATCAGGGTGGTGTTGCCTTCGCGGAGAAAGCCGCCACTGCTGGCCAGTTTGGTCGCGTCAAAGGCGTGCTCTCGCAACGCCCGCATCAACGCGGAAGAGTCTGCATCCTGAACAATGGCGAGGACGAGTTGCATGTCCAATCTTATCAGCCCCGTTTTACGGCTGTCTTTGCAGGATGGGTCAGTTCCTATGCGGCCACGTTCAGGTGGCGGTGGTGACGGTACTGGGCCAGCTTCAGGGCCACAGAAAATGATCAGGGGTCACGATACGGATGGGCCCAGGCTGTACGCGAGGCGTACGAAAACGAACGTGGTGCAAGCCTGGAGATCCGGTTTTAGGGGGGGCGCACTGGGGCGACGTTGGCTGTCGACTCAAGAGAACTGGCGCCACAGACCCCCGACCATCCTCAGTCTCACAACAGGCCCTGCCGCAACGCCTTGACCGCCGCCTGGGTGCGGTCCGCCGCCTGCAACTTAACCAGCACTTCCTGCACATGGTTGTGGCAAGTTGTTGGGGTAGGGTGACGCGGTGCTGAGTGGTCAGAAGCTTCCTGGGTACCGATTCCCTCTCGCCGTGATCGGCTACGCCGT
>NZ_JACHFL010000044.1 GCF_014201875.1 Deinococcus humi
GGCCTTGCGCTCGACAGTCTGGGCCAGCGTGGCGGGCGCGTCCTGGTCCTCGACCTGATCTGGGATCAGCAGGGGGGGGGTGGCGACGGGGACCGGGCGGCGCGTCTGCTGGAAGTGCTTGCTGGGCTGCGGCTTGGGGCGGCCCACGTCCACCGGCTCGCCACGGAGAGCGGCACGACTCATGGCTAAAAAGTGGTCAGTGCTGGCTGCCGCTCTTTCAGGGGTGAAAGATGGGTCAATGGTAGTCAAAGCTAGAAATTTAGGGGCTTCCTGCCGTACCCTATGGGTAAGGCTTTCCCGTCGTTGGTTTGACATGTAGAGGTGTTCCTTCGAGGTGGGATAGCCGGATCAGAGCGCTGGACACGCTGTTGATCCACTTCGTGTTCGAGAGTAGCACCCCACCTCGTGTGGGGTGCTATTTGTTGGAGTTCTGTTGGCCTTTTATTGGGCTGCTGTAGGACGGTCTGGGACTCAGCAAACTTTTTTAGACTCGGTGCATAGATTTGACACCGGCTGAATACCGCCCTATATTGAAGGAATCAAGGCGGCCTTCGGGCCGCTTTTTCCGTTCCCCCTGACTGCCTCAGCGCGAGGGGCAAGTCCTGCACCCCCCCTCTTTGCTGATGGTCTTTTGGCTTCAGGTCAGCGCCTCAAGGTTGCCCGCCTGCGCCAGTTTGACCAGCGTGTCGCGGCGGATCACATCGCCCCCGCTGGTCTTCCACTTGTCCTTGCCGTCTTCGCGGATGAGCTGGATCACCTCGCCCTGGGCCAGCAGGGCCTCCATGCGTGGGTAATTGGCGGCAGGCCAGCGCAAGCGGTTGCGGGTGCGCTGGTCAATGCTGGCTGACAGCACCCGGAACGCGGTCACACCTTCCAGGCTCTGCGGCTCTGATGGCGTGTTGAGGATCGTGGGGTGGGTAGAGGCGGCCCGGTAGGCGGCGGCCAACAGTTCGCCCGGCGTGGTGATCTCCAGGGCCGCCCTGGCCTCCACTGCCGTCCAGACAGCGCGCGGCAGGGTCACGCGCACCGTGATGTTCTCTCCTGGCTTGCGCCCTGCCCCCACTCGCTTACCGCCTCTGTTGGTCATTCTTTGATTTTACGCAGAAAATCAATTTTTGAATTACTACGCAAAATCAAAAAATGGTTTGATTGTTTTATCGAATCAAAGAACGCGCTCCCAGAGAGGATCAATCAATGGCTTTGATTTCTGCAAAGAATCAAATGACGGCCCGTAGATCTCTTTTTGGTAAGGCCAATTACCGAAAGCACTCGGTAATGAAGAGAAGCGATCTCTAGGGCCGCACTGGGGCAAACCCTTTTACTTAAAATCAATGTAACGGGTCCGGCCTCAGTTACGCGACTCAATATGCTCAGTTCGTTTTACAGCCAGTGAGCAGCGCCTGTGTCTTACTTGTGTCGCCGTCCATGAACGTGCTGAGTGTCGCCTCGCCCTGATGTTCCCACCACTCTAAGCCGCCGCGCGCCTGAGCAGGACCATTCAGCCCCGCGTAACGCGCGCCGCTGGCGCTGATTGCCTCAGCTAGGCCGTAGTCCATGCCATTCCACTTCAAGACGGCGAACATGGGGCCATTTGTGCCGTAATCAACATACGTCACGCTGATTTTCTTGCCCAGATCGCAGATGTAGGAGAAGCTCCGCTTAATGGACAGAGGGGGTGCACCAGCTCCACCTGCGTTCGCTGTGCCCAGCGAGATTCCAGCGACGGTGGCGGTCAGGATGAGAAGAGAAGCAGGACGGCGATACATCTTCATCGCCTCAGTGTACACCGCCTCTCTGTTGACGTCTGAAACAGCTTAATTAGCAGAAGCCTCATTCTGGACGGTGAAAAGGAGCTGTACATATCGCGGCACGACGTGGGCGACGCTGCTCAGCAGTGCCCCGTGCTCTCACTATCAGCCTACTGTCAGTTTTGGGTATACCCCAACCTGATGTCAGGTTGAGGGCCAAAAAGCGTCAGAATAGGATCGTTTTTGGACTTACCTGACACTTACAAGCCGCGCTCTAGACCCTAATCTGACACTTGCTTCACCGCTCCCAACCCCGGTCATAGTGGCGCTCTCGTTCCTGTTCCCGCTCGCGCTGCCGCCGTACCCCACTGCCGTAGTCCTGCGGGTCCAGTTCCAGCGTGCGCCCGCCACTGCGCTCCGGCTGCTGGTCCTCGCCCTGGTGCTGGTGCCGGTCCTGGTGCTGGTGCCGGTCCTGGTGCTGCTCCTGGTACAGGCCCAGCTCGCGGCCCAGGTGCCGCTCCAGCTCGTACGCCTGGTGCTGGAAGTGGACCAGATCCCCCTCTATTCCCCGCCGTAGCGTCGTGTCCGTGCCGAAGCAGACATGGACATGAACATTCCCCCCGTCCTGTTGATGGACGGCCACCGCGTAAATCTCGGCGTCCACCCGGCGCTCCTGCACCGCTTGGGCGACGAGGAGCGCCGCGCGCTCCCGGTCAATCTCTGACTCACCGGCAAGTTGGGTGGTGAAGACCAAGTGCTGCTGGTACTTCGTGTTGGTGTCCTCGATGCGGGCGGCGGCCTCCACCCGCTCGGTTTCCCTCAGCAGGCCGTCTTCCAGGGTGTAGAGCTGGGTGCGCTCCTTCTCGTCCATGTACCGCGTGGCGCTGACGGCGCGCGCTTTGCCTCCGGCGCTGGTCTTGGTGTAGTTGTTGCCGCTGCGATCCGGGATCGAACGCACCACCCGCTGGGTGCTGCTCATTGAGCGGGCCATCAGCGGTTGAAAAAGCCCTTGGGCTTGTTCCTGAGTTCGTCCTCGGTGTTCTCCAGTCGGCGGGTGGCCATCGTCATGGCCTCCTGGGCGGCCTTGACCTGCTGGTTCAGGGTGCCGAGGTAGTTCACGAGCTGCTGCTGTTGCTGCTGGAGGGCCTGCACCTGGGCGGTCAGGGCCTGCACGTCCTTGAGGCCGGCCGTCATCTGCTCGGACGACTCGCGGACCTTCAGGAGCAATCCTGGATCGTCGTTCCCCATGCCGGCGGCCAGCTCGCTGAGTGCGGCGCGAATCTGTGGGGTGGGTTCCTTGAGCTGGTGGACGGCGAAGTTCCAGGCCCGCTCGATGTACTCCGGTCCCTTGTCCTTGCCGAAGGTGTCCTTGACCAGCAGCCCCACCATCTGCTTCGTCGATCCACTCTCCAGGCTGGTGCGGGCCAGCAACGAGCGGACCCGGTTCATCTGCTCGTTCAACGCCACCCGGATGTTCTGCTGCATCAGCTGGGTCTGCTGCTCGAAGGCCAGCTTGAGGATGTCTCCTGTCATCACCTGCCGGTCCTGCAAGCTGTAACGCTCCAGGACGTGGGCACAGAACGCCGAGAGCTTGACCCCCGCCTCGTCCGCCATCAATTGCAGCTCAGCGGCGTGGTGCGGTTCCAGGGTCACGGTGACTCTCTGGGGCTTTTGTTTCGGCCTTCCAGCGGTCTTCGTCATGCTCCAGCTTAGGCTAAAAACGGCGCACGAATTAGGAATCGTTAGCGCTCGGGTTTTTTCCCTCTAGAACGCAGTTCTAGAGGCAAGATGCACAGTAGTGCTAATCTTGCGTAACTGCACTACACAGGGGAGATCTCACCGGCTGACCTCCTTTTTTGCTAAGGCTTCAGTTCTCTGAAATCACTCAAGCCTTATTCCTCCGCCTAAGCCTTATCCAAAACATCCTCCACAATTTCGCCTTCGGCAAATTTGTAAAATATCCACCTATCTCGTCCTTTTGCGTTATCACCAACCCATCTGTCGTCAGCCTGTTCAAGGACCTCGGTAAAACTGATCTACTTTTCAACTGCCCACTCCCAGTCAGCCGATCATGGACTTCACCCTGCCATTACTCCACAATGGACAGGCGCCGCAGCACATCACTTAGTTTTGTTTTTTGATCATGAACACTTCCAATCTCTCTACGGTAAGATTGACTTCGCTGAAAATCTCCATCTAAAGATCGATAAGGAAACTAAATGAAACCAGATTTGTCCTATCCTAATTTGCTAAACTATTTACACCCCTATTTAGCTAAAGGCCGTACTGAAAGTGCAGCATTCTTAGGCTGGTATTTAGAACATTATTATAGACTTGATCGTGACGAAGCTATTGACTTAATTTGTGATCAGCGTGGAGATAAAGGAGTAGATGGAATTTTTGTCAACGATACGGAAGGAGTTATAGACATACTTCAGAGCAAGATATCTCAAAAACAAATCTCATCAATAGGCGATACCCAACTCAAGGGATTTTTGGGTACCATAAGTCAGTTTACATCAATTGATAATGTTGATAAATTAATAGCAAGCGCTGGTGCTGCTGACATTGTCAACCTAATCAAGAGACTAGATATAAGGAACAAAGTAGGGACTTATAAAATTAGAGGAGTATTCTTATCTAATATAGACTTAGATCAAAATGGCATAGACTTTCTTGATATTACTCCACAAATTACATTTGTTGGCAAACAGCAATTGACTGATAGTTATATTTCTACTAAACGGAAGGAAAATACGGATGAGCCATTCTTGTTTGACATTGATGGCATAGAAACAGCTCAATATATCGTAAATCAAGATGTTAAAACTATAATTGCTCCTCTAAGATCAAGAGAATTGGTGAAACTTGAAGGAATTATTGATCAGTCTTTATTTGCATTGAATGTACGCGGCTCCCTCGGAAAAACACAAGTTAATAAAGATATAGTTAAAAGCATTAAAGATTCATCTATTCATAAAATGTTTCCCCTATTTCATAACGGAATCACCATTATATGTGGACAATTTTCAATTGAAAACGAAAAACTAAAAATAAGTAATTATTATGTAGTAAATGGCTGTCAAAGTCTTAGCAGTCTCTTCAATAATGAAAAAGATATCACAGATGAATTAAGAATTCTAACAAAAATTATTCAAATTTCTCCCACATCAGAAGTCTCGGAAATGATAACTAGGAATTCTAATAATCAGAATGGGGTTAAGGCGAGAGATTTCAAGTCGAATAGTCCCGTACAAATAAGAATCCAAAATGAATTTAAGACAAATTACAAGGATGAATTTGCTTTTGAAATTAAAAGAGGTGAACACAATGACAATCTACCCACTATAAGTAATGAAGATAGTGGGCTTCAGATAATGGCTTTTGATTTAAAAGAGCCTTGGGGAACGCACAGAAAATATCAAGTATTCGATGATAAGTACAGTGAAATATTTGCTAAACCAGCTATAAACTCTGATAAGATTGTTTTCTTGCATATTATAATCGGAATTATTGAAAATAAACTTGCTCAAATAGATAACGAACTAATAAGAAAGTATACTATCACAAAATATGTAATGCTGTATATAGTTCGATTGGTTTTAGAATCGAGTGAAATAGGTAAAGATATGATTTCTAATCCTCAACAATATGTTAGAGATATTCAAGTCAGAAAAAAATTTCAAAAATGCATATCACAGATAGTAGATGATATTATGATTGACTTTAACGCAGATATAAATGATTTAGGATCTGACTTTGATTATAGAAATAATATGCGTGATGTAAAATGGGTCACAGAAACCTCGAAGAAAATATTCACTAGTTATATAAAACTTGTCAGCAGGGGAAGAATAGATTCTTTAGAACAGGAATGGAATGAATAGTTTTTGAGCAACATATATTTTAGTTTTAGTGAGAATTTCTATTAAGTTACTTCGTTTAGCAGGTTTGCTTGTAAACAGAATGCGCTCTCATCTAAACCGTTTTAGCGCAGAGAAAATACAGGGGTTCTAGCCGGGTAAAACCAGGCTATTAAAGCTCCCCTCGCTGCCACTCCTCCAACTGCTTCAGGCGCTCGGATCGCTGCGGCTCGGGCAACTGCTCGAACCGGGCGCGGGCCTGCTCCCACGTCTCGGCGCGGTGGCCGTCCGGGCGTCGGGGCTTCTCCAGTCCCTCCAAAACACTCAGGTCAACAAAAGAGGGCTTCGCGTTGTCATTTCCCATTTCTTCCCTCCCACACACAGAATACGTTACGTTATTCACGTAACAGAAAAATTGAGGGGTAGACGCTTACAGAATGACCGGCCTCGCGGCGGGTCATCTTCCTCTGGGTCTGGCTGAGGGTGGTGGGGCATCCGGCGCGCAGGTTGCGCCGGAGGTCACGCCGCCCGAAGTCGGGCCGCTAAGAGCGCCGCGGGGCGTCTGAGGCCCTTCCACTCGCGCCGGTCCACTTCCAGGTGCTGCAATTCCGCGCCCAGCGCCTGTAAACCGTCCCTTCCTTCCAGCTCGGCTTGCCAGGCCAGCCAGATGATTTTGCAGTAGTACGCCCGGCTGTGCTGGTCCTCCAGATCCCGTGCCAGGGCCGCCCCCATGATGCCGATCAGGGCCGCCCGCTTCGAGGCGTGAACGTCGAGCAGGGTGGACAGGGCGTGAACCACGTCCTGGACGCCGCCGAGACGCTTGGCGGCCTCGTCCGGATCGATTACTGCGGGGTCAGCTTTTAACGGGTTTTGGGTCGTGATGTTGCCGGGAATAACGGCCCATCGGCGCAGCTGTTCGAGCAGTTCTGCCTTGATCTGCCCTGAAGGGGTACATGACCCCGCAGTATTTTTTTCGCCGTCCTGGACGCCCTCTGAAATCTGAGCTTCCTCGGCCCGCTTCGCCGCGTTGGCAATCGCGTTGTAAGCGGTGCGGCCTGCCGCCCGGTCCGCATCCAGGTTGCGGTACGCGCGCTTGTAGTCCTGATATCTCAGGCGGGCCGTGTGGTCTGGGGCCAGCCGGATCGCGTAGAGCATTCCGTCCACCGCCGTGACCTGTTTCCCGTCCAGGGTGGTGGTGGTGTAGTGCGGGCAGGCGTACAGGTAGCCGGCCCGCTGGAGCTGGGTGGTCCAGTCGCGCAGGGTATTCTCGCTGACCCCCAACGCTTCGGCCAGCAGCTCGGCGCACAGGTGCAGCACGATCTGTTTTGGCGGCTGGCCGTCCTTGCCGTACAGGTAGAGCCGGGTGGCCAGCCCGATGCGCCCCAGCTCGTGCAGGCCAGCGGCCAGCGCGCCCGCGCCCGCAGTGCCGGCGCCCCGGCCTCGCTTGGGCCGGAAGGCCTCCAGCGCCAGCAGCTCCTCCAGGCGCGGCAGGGGCTGACGCTGCACCTGCTGGCGCACGAACACCCGGCTCAGCTCGGCCCGCTCCCTGGCCTCCTGCTGGTCCAGGAGACGCAGGGTGTCCAGCAGCCACGCCGGTTGCCCCTCCGGGCCGTCCTGGGCTGCTGGGGCGGGCGGGGTGGCCTTCAGGGGCTTGCGGTAGTGCGCCTTGCTCCTGGCCTTGCGCTCGACAGTCTGGGCCAGCGTGGCGGGCGCGTCCTGGTCCTCGACCTGATCTGGGATCAGCAGGGGGGGGGTGGCGACGGGGACCG
>NZ_JACHFL010000045.1 GCF_014201875.1 Deinococcus humi
ACTGCCGGTGCGTTTCAGGCGCTTCTTCCAGTTGCTGACGGTGTGCACCGAAACCCCGAAGTGCTGGGCAATCTCCTGCTGTGAATGCTTGCCCTCTTGAAGCCATGGCGTCGCGGCCAGCCGACGTTCTTCGAGCTGAGCACGGGAGTATTTGGAAGGATGCCATTCGACCACACCTTCAGCTTACCAGCCCACACTTACGCCGTAATCAATAAGGGTCATTCCTGAGGATTTTGCCGTCGTCAATGCGGACCACCGGCAGCTGAAAATCTCTGCGTTCGCTGGGTTCGAGCACCGGGCAGAGCAGGTGCTAGGCCGGGCTCCGGAGCTCGCCGATCATCTCACCCGCATGACCCCGCAGGTACGTAGCGCTGTTCTGATGGCGTTGAAGGATCTCTGGGCTGGCTGGGAAGTCTCATTTGCGTCTTCACCTCTGCCGCAGGTGGACTGGGGGCACCTCCCAGATTTGTCGGCCAATGAGGTGTGGGACGCGTTCAAGGTCATGTCCCCACCGAAGGTGCAGCGCAAAGCGGCGGATCGGCTCACACGAAGCCTCAAAACGCTGGTGTGATCAAGCATTCTCTCGAAGAATTGCGGCGCGCGGGAAGGATCACCTACCCCTTGTCTTACACAGCCTAGGCCAAGCATCACATGACTTTTTCCTTCAGAACCTGCCGATAGGATTGCTCCAACAGAGTGAAGGTTTGAACGCGCCCCCACTCAGCTGAAGGGAATATCGAAGACGCTACGTTCATCGTTGACCAGCTCTGAACAACTCGAAGGACCGATGAACACGCCGCTATAGTCCTCCCAGGATGCCCCTTCCCCGCTTTGCTGCCACACTCTGGGATTTGTCTGCCTTCCTGGAAGCCTGGCCGCAGATCACGGCTGATAAGAATTTTGTCTCCGACGAGCAAACCAAAACACTCCTGTACTGGTTGAGCTGGGGGACCCACGGTCTCAACACACCACACGGCTTGATCCCCGTGGTGGATGCCGCAATGCGGGAGCTCGTGCCACAGGGGTTTGACGATCACGGGAGCGTGATGTTCTTTGCTGAGGATTTGGGTGATGCCGTCAGCACCCTGATGGCCCCATTGCCCCCCCTGTTGGAATACTGGGTTGAGTCCAGGCGATGGCACACCTGGATAGATGAACTCCACAAGCGGTGGCACGCCGCAGGTCAGACTGAATCGGCTGGGCAACAGGCCATCATCAGAATGATGCTGAATGTTGACTGGATGATCCCCAGGGCCTGGGTCGAATTCGCTTTCACCAACGATGGGCAGGGGGCGACGCATGGACTGACCTTCAAGAAAGTGGGCGGGGACGTGGAGGTCAGCTGGTCTCCCCCTCCCGAGGCTGATGACGCGACTCAATACTGGCTCCCAGAAACCGGGAGTCTGTGGTTGCCTGAGGCCCAGTTCTTGCAGGAAGTTGAAGTGTTTCGCGCGCAACTTCACCGTCAAATGACCGAACGACTGCTGGCTCTGACGGCGCTGGGCGAACTCCCGTTCAGTCAGGTTGCACTGGGCAAGCAGTTTCTTCGGGACAGTCTTGGGCCACTGCGTGCATCGGCGCCCGTGAGCGCTGACGCGTTCCTTCCGCACGTCCGACGCCTGGAGGCCCATTTCGGTCTCCGGGTAGAGGATTGTGTCCCAGACTCGCCGTCTGCTCCTTCAGTCTCGCCGCATTTCTCACCGTAGGGAGTTGAGGGAGGCCCGGGCAACCCTCATGCCAACAGATGTTCGTCGTGCCTGACTTCCGGTCCGTAGGGTGACCACGTAGGCCTACCCCCTGACAACCGAAGGTGTCAGGGGGTTAGGCCTCAACTAAGGGCAGGCGCCATCACAGCACGGTGGCCTCAGGCCAAGGCTCCCCCTGAAAAATGCACGTCCTCTACCGGACGCGGGTCTCCACTGACGAGGCACGTTGACGGGCGGTGCAGACCAGCAGCCAGAGTACGCCCAGCACCGCTGCCAGGACCGTCCCGGCCAGCACCCCCAACTTTGCCTGTGCCTGGAGGGCTGCATCCTCGAAGGCCAGATTCGAGACGAACAGCGACACCGTGAACCCGATGCCCGATAGCAGCCCCACACCGCACAGCAGCGGCCAGTTCACCCCTTTCGGCAGGGCCGCGAGTCCCACCCGTACGGCCAACCACGCCGCCCCGACGACGCCCAGCGGCTTGCCCAGCAACAGGCCCAGGAAGACGCCCAGGGTCACGGTGTCCACACCTCCTGTGCTTACCGTAACTCCGGCATTCATGAAAGCGAACATGGGGAGGACCGCGTAGGTGACGTAAGGGTGCAGGGTGTGCTCCAGGCGGTGCAGGGGACTGTGCGCCAGTTCCAACACCTCCCTGGCCCGTCGGAGGTGCGCCTCAATCGCCCCGTTCTTTATTGGGGGCGCCATCGGCGGGTTCGCCAACGGCATCTACTACGCTGTCGACCTGGCGCTCGTCACGGACGTGCTGCCCAACCCCCAGGAAGCAGCCAAGGACCTCGGCATCTTCAACATCGCGTCCGCTGGCCCCCAGTCGCTGGCGCCGGCCATCGCCCCGATCTTCCTGGCGATCGGCGCTACGGCGGGTAGCGGCGGCAACTACGTCGCGCTGTACATCACCGCCGCCCTGTTCGCTATCATCGGCGCGCTGCTCGTGCAGCCCATCCGCAAAGCCCGCTGACCGGCCGCGTCAGCCGACCCGCATGACGCATGGGAACAGAGAATGAAGGCGACCACCAATGGTCGCCTTTTTTTATAAGGTTCACTGGCGTGCGGGGACGCGGTGGTGCTTCGCGAGCACCACCGCTTAAGGACATCGTCAGAAGAAGGGCTGGATGACCGGCCTGCAGTTCAGTCCTACGTGCCAAGTCGGCGCTGCTCGAAGCTTTGCTGGTCAAAAAAGACCACGATGTTATCCGCGATGCCGCTCCAGCCTTGCTGCTCTCGGCACTCCGAGGTACTCAGGTACACCACCTGCCCAGACTCGAAGGTCAAGTGTAAATCCTGTACGCACCGGTAGAACTGGGGGCCGACTTCGGTCATGTCTTCCCAGAACACAAGAACACAGTGACATCCGTAATGACCTGTCCGACAAGGGGTGTCCAGCGACTTTCGTGACTGACATTCGTGAACGTCGCGGCTCGGAGCTCATCCACGAGTGCGCCGGGGCGAACATCAAGGTCGTACTGAAAGAAGGTCTGGCCCCAGGTCACTAAGTACGCCTGACCGCTTTCCAGAAGCAAATCGAGACCATGGCGGAGCGTGTCAAAGCCCGGCCAGGTGCACCAGGTGTCCATCTGACCTTCGAGTTCGTAATAGCGAACTGCCTTGAGGCGTTTACCCCGGAGTGCCTGCATGGTGGATTCGTACAGCTCTTCTGTCGCCACGCCCCAACAGTATGGCGAAACATCCCGCTTTTCTTCTGAAGATGCACTTACTGATCCGAGCTTAAGTTGGTAGCGCCCAGTAATTAGCGCTCTCTCCAGGAGAGACAACTCTGCGCTTCTACGGCGTGTCGGCCAAGGTTCGACCAACAGGTCCATCCACCGTTACCCTTAGCCAGATGATCTGGAAGCGTCTCCCGCTCGACATTTGGTCTGAGGATTTGAGGACTGAGGATGGCAAGATCTCCACACTGAGCCAACTCGCTGAGCGTGGCCACCCCGATGACCTCTCGTTCTTGATTGAGGTGAGCGTAGCCACATCAGAACCCTGGATTATCCGGGCAGAGACGTTCCGCTTCCTTCTGGACACCGACCTTGAAGACCCGGTTCTGCACGCTCAGATGACCGTTGCCCTTCGCTCTGCTCTTGAACGGGAGCAGAACATCACTGTGCAGCAGTACGCTGCATTTTGCGTCGGACCCTTTCTGGATGACGAGGACTTACGCCGCCTGGTTCAAAATCTTCTGCTGGTGTCTGAGGACCTGCGATGGAACTTGATGGAGGCCATCTGTGAGGAGGAGACCTTGTCAGCAGCAGTGCAGCACATGCTGCATGACGTCCAGGAAAAGACAAGCGACCAGAGTCTGCGCACTGAAATAGCTGAAGTTCTACGTCAGCGTGCCTCCTAGCGTTATGTCAGCTTGGGAAAGACGAGGCGTTGCAAGTCATAGCCATAAAAGGATGGAGGCCACCGTTAACCATCCCTGGTAGTTCAGAGCTCGCTTGTCATACCGGGTCGCGATGCGCCGAAAGTTCTTGAAGCGGTTGATCAAGCGCTCGACTTTATTCCGTTCCTTGTACATCGCTGCCTCGAAGCAGATGTTAGGACCCTGGTCTTTACGCCGGGGAATGGTGATTCGAATGCCCCGGGCATGCAGATAGTTGCGAATGCTGGGGTAGCTGTACCCTTTATCGCCCACGAGCCGCAGGGGCCGAATCCTGGGTCTTGGACGTCCAGGTCGATCTACAGCACCCATCTCCAGGAGGGGTTGAAGAAACTTTGCCTCGTGTCGTTCTCCACCACTCAACACGAAGGCGACGGGCAGCCCGTTGCCTTCTGCTCGCAGGTGGATCTTGGTGCCGAACCCACCGCGTGATCGTCCGAGTGCTTCGCCTTGCTGGCCACCTCGTGCTCCTCCTGCACATTGATGGGCTCGGATGACAGTGCCGTCCACGAAGTGTTTGGACCAGTCAAGCTGACCTTTCAGGTCAGCCTGTCGCAGGAGTTCTTCGAAGATGTTCTGCCAGATGGGATTGAGCCAGTTTTGAGTCGGTGGAGTTAAGCCTCACCATAGGAGGCAACCCCATGACGACCAGAAACACCTACACCGCCGAATTCAAAC
>NZ_JACHFL010000046.1 GCF_014201875.1 Deinococcus humi
CGGCGTAGCCGATCACGGCGAGAGGGAATCGGTACCCAGGAAGCTTCTGACCACTCAGCACCGCGTCACCCTACCCCAACAACTTGCCACAACCCCTGTGTGCCAAGGGCGGATTCCTGTTCCTGCGCTAGTCAGACCCCAAGTGGGCCAGCGTATCGGCCTTGACGCGGGCCGTGACCCCGGTGGGCAAGTCCTGCGTGGCCCGCACCAGCCATTCACTGGCTTTCATACCGGCCCACCGATCACCGCGCCGACGGCCCGCACCTGTGCGGCCCACTGGCGGCGCGATTTGGCCAGCGCCCCACCGCCCTTCTGTGTCAGGCGGTACTCGCGGCGCACCCGTCCGCCGATCTCGTGTTCCTGGCTTTCCACCAGTCCTTCGGCCTCCAGCGCGTGCAGCGCCGGGTACAGGGTGCCCTCACGGGCCTGCAGCAGACCCTCGCTGCGCGCCTTGATGGCCTGGGCGATGGCGTAGCCGTGTTCCGGCTGCCGTTCCAGCACCGCCAGGATCAGCAGGCGCAACTGCTCGCGGGTGTTCATGGCCGCAGCATACCTCTCAATCGGATGTATCTCGGCTAGAGGTATTGGCGAAGGGCCTCAGAGGACTCGAGCGACCTCAACGACACTTGAACGCCGTTCAGGTCTGGGCAAGATGATGGGCCAGGGCGGCCAGGACGCTGTGCGGCCAAAATCCAACGTTCAAGGTCTGCTTGCAGGATTCATCGTCTCATGCGGGACACGCAAGCCATCCTCCCGCCGAAGCACGAAGCAGCTTTGCCAAGATTGCTCAGCGTCCCTTGATCCAAACCGCCGCGTCGTTGATGGGCTGCGGCTCGATGGGCTGGAAGTTGTCCTGAATGATGCTGGGCGCTTTCCCTAGGCTATGCCCCAGGCCAGGGTACAGCTTCACGGTAGCCGAGACCTGGTTCTTCTTGAGGGCGTCGGTCAGGGCGTTCAGGTACTTTGCGGGCGTGTTGGCGTCGTTCTGGCCTTGCAGGATCAGGACCGGCACCTTGATCAAGGGAGCCTGGGCCGTCGTGACTGGCAGGGCACGGGCGCGAGAGTAGATGTTCAGGGGCGCTTGTGGCGTCTCGATCAAGACCTTCAGAACAGCGCGTGCGCCAGGCAGGTATTCGCTGTCCAGCTCCACGACGCCGTTCTTGTTCTGATCGAAAGCGGCCAGATTCAGTTCGTACTTCCCGGCGGTCAGGCTCTCCTGGTTCAGGGCAAACGTCAGGGCACTGGTGGCGACCAGACCCCCGGGGCCGGTGTAGGCCACGGTCAGGTTCTGGTTGGTCAGCCCCCCCGGTACCACCTGCTTCAGGTACGGCAGTTGCACGTCTGTGAGCTGTTTGTCGAACAGTTCCGCCCACGGCAGCGTCACAGGCGCTTGTAAGATCAACCCTGCGACCTCCGGGTGCTTGTTCACCAGGGCGGCGGCGACGGTGCTGCCCTCACTCCAGCCGTACACATAGATGCGCTCGGGATCGACACGCGGGTTGGCCTTGATGGCGTCCAAGGCGGTCTCGGCGTCCTTCAGAAAGGTGTTCAGATCGGCCTTGGTGTAAAAGCTCTGGTAGTCCACCTGGCCGGGGCCGCTGACGTAGTGCTTGTTGTAGCGCAGCACCGCGATCCCCTGACGGGTGAGACCCTGCGAGATGTCGGCGAAGATGCGGCTGAGCACCTTGCCGTCGGAGCCAGTGACGGTGAAATCCATGTCGGCGGGGGTAGACCCGTGAATCAGCAGCACGGCGGGCAGCTTCTCAGCCTGCGCGGCGGGATAGGTCCACTGTGCCGCACTCGTGAAATCCCCAAAGTTCAGAGTGGTATTTGTGCGCTGGAGGGATGGAGGCACCGGTACGGGGCCACCTGAGCCACCCGCCGCAGCGCAAGGACTAAGAGCGAAGGCAAGGGTCAACGTGATTTGACGCATGGTTCAACGTAACAGATCACGCTGTGGAGGATTTGAAAGGCCGTACTTAAAATCACACAGTCTGGACCGTCACGATCACTGGTTCAAGTGTCGCTCTGTACCGGACAACTCCATATTGAGAATGTGCTGGACGGCAAATCCCTGAACGTGTGACTGGTTGCGAACCGGCACGACAAATGGCGGTGTCTTGGGTGTGTACCCACGCCAAAACCCGCCGACCTCCAGCGGAGCGAACTGAAGGGCCACTTCAAAGCCTGCGTCCCTTTCCTGCGCCACGACACGCTGCAGCGTGCCCTGGGACATCGTCTTCGCGATGGTCACGGCCAGGAGCGTGAATCAGATGACCTGTGTGCTCATCTCCCCGGCACGAGTTCCATCGAAGCGAAGAAACGCCGGGTGGAACGAGGTTGCCGGGATCCTCAGCTCACAGAGCCCGGCTTCCTGGCGTTTCTCCTGGCCTGACTGCCTCCAGGGAAGTTGCTGCTCAGCCTGGACCGCACCACCTGGGAACGTGGGGAATCCCCCCTGAATCTCCTGGTCCTTGGCGTCGTCCTCCACGGGTACACCGTGCCACTCGTCTGGACCGCGCTGGACCATGACGGCAACAGCGGCACCGTGAAGTGTATTCAGCTGGTCTCACGACTGTTGCAGGCCCTTCCAGCGGCCCGCTGGAAGGGCCTGGGCGCCGACCGAGCATTCATCGGCGGCGAGTGGTTCCGCTTTCTGAGGCGCAAGAACATCAAACGGGCCATCCGCATCCGAAAAAACGCCGTCATCGACGAGCTGCGCGTGGACGAGTGGTTCGGTGATCTGAACGTTGGGGAAGTGCGGTGCCTGGCGGAACGGGCCCACGTCCACGGTGAGGTGATGCAAGTCGTCGCCACCAGGTCCCCTGCAGGGGACCTGGTGGCCATCGCCACGGATTTCAGCGTCTGGGACACCTGTGTGCTGTACCGGGCGCGCTGGACCGTGGAGTGCACCTTCGCGAGCCTCAAGGTCCGCGGCTTTGACCTGGAGCGCACGGGCATCACTCGCCCTGAACGGTTGGAACGTCTCTTCGGGCTGGTCATCCTGGCGTGGGTGAGCGGCCTGCGGGTGGGCGTGTGGCTCCAGGCACAGGGGCCAGTCAAGGTGAAGGCTCATGGCCGGGCGGCCATGAGCCTGGTGCGGTACGGCGCCGAACGTCTCGGCCATGCGCTGCGCTGGATGCTGCCCGAGTTGCCTTGCCTGATCAAGCTGCTGAGGACTCCATTTCCCATGCCAGACGGGGTTTAAAGGAAAGATGTCCGGTACAGAGCTGCTGCCCCCCTTGATGACCAGGCGCTAGACCTGGTGCAGCACAAAGTCTGGGCAAAGTGGGAAGCTCGCGTGTTTAAGATCATGGGAAAAGCTCCCTCTAGGAAAGCATTTAGCTTCCTGGGAGCAATTCGCGGCAACTTCGAGGAGAAGAATCTTCGGACTGTTCACGAAGAGATCGAGCATGTTTGCCCGGTGACGGGTTACGTAACGAAGTTTGGAGCTGACCGCGAACTAGAAGAGATCGTCAAACGGCGCCGCTGGGGGGCGGCTGACGAGCTGGCGAAGGGCCATCTCAAGACTGCTGGCCGGGGTGGTCGCTCCCCCTGGCAGCTCCTTGCAGACTTCCACCAGGGCGACGTCCATGCTGGGATGCTCTGGAAGGAATTTGTAGAGGCGTTCAAGGGCCGCGCTCAGCTCAACTGGTCCCCTGGTTTGAAGGAACGTCTAGGGCTGAATGATGACCAAGACGATACTGATGAGGCACTAGCCGCTTCCGTAGACGCTGAGGACGTGCTTCTGGCGCGTATCACGGTAGAAGACTGGAAAGTCATCCTCGACAACAAATTGCGCGGTTTGGTTCTGGAGGTTTTGCGGGCTGGCACCTGGGCCGATGTGGACAACATGCTGGCCCGCTTCCGTCCACCAAAGAACAAACTGGTCCTGAATAATGCTGCTGACTCATTGCCTGTGTCCTGCGCCCTCCAGCGTCCCCGGCCAGGGGTCGGGGGCGCGGGGGGGGCCGGGCGCGGGTTGATACGTCATAACCCGAACGCAATGAATTCTGTCTGACACGGGCTTTTTGTTTGTTTTGTCTTTTAATTGCTGTCTGGTGTTCTGGGAAGGGATCAAGGGCGCGGAGCGGGCCGCTTGCGGCCTTTACCCTTGAACCCGGTTCAGGTGGCGCAACACTCAACGGCGGAGCCGAAAGATTGAAGGTGCTTTTCCTGAACATCTTTCGGCCTGCCAAGCGGCGAGCGCCATCTTTTATCCGTGCTGCTGCGGGTTTTCGGTTTATCCCGGCCTGACCAGTCGCCGCGCCTCCGGCGCCTTGGTAACACTTGCGAAATAGCGAGCCGCGAAATGACAGGTTCACGCCGTCCCAGCGCGGGAAAAGTCACTGCCAAAAAACTCTGTCTTAGAGCCTGAGGACAGAACGGGCCGGGCTATGTTCCAGATATGGTCGAGCCGCTCGTACCCGATGACCTGTGGGCGCTTGTTCAACCGGTGATTCCTCCACCACCAGTCCGATCCCGCGGTGGTCGTCCACGCCACTGTGCCCGCC
>NZ_JACHFL010000047.1 GCF_014201875.1 Deinococcus humi
AGGTTTTCTCAACCTGCACGCTCGAATCACGAACCTTCACCACCCTGCTCGCTCCACCGTCCCTGCTCCCCAGCGCCGTTTTCACCAGGAAAAAGGGTTGTGTTGCCTTAACTGGATCAGGGGGAGGCGAAGACTAGGGGTGACCTGAAGTTCAGGTCACCTCTGCTACGACCTCACGCCAGGTCTGAAAAGCCTGATTCTGATGGCTTCGTCTGGTATGTGCGGGAACCGTGGTGCGGGTGTGTTGGTGAAGGTTGGTCGTTCGGGCATGCAGATTCAGGAACTCTTGGGCGCGCTTCGGTCGTCTGAATCCGAGCTGACTTCGTTCCTGTCGTCGTGTGGGACGGTGAGACTGCTCAACCAAATTGTTGCAACGGGCAGTCGACGCGACCTCCTGGTGCTCCACAGAGTGGAGCACCGGAAGCTCCCGAATCGCCGCACCATAACTTCTCAGCTTGTCGGTATGAAGGGCCTCTGGGACGTTGTATTCCCCTAGCAAACGGGTGAGGAAGGACCTCGCCGCCTTGGTGTCACGCTGCGCCTGAAGAAAGATATCGAGCACCGCCCCATGTTCGTCAACGGCTCTCCAGAGCCAATGGGCCACCCCACCCACCTTCACGCAGACTTCGTCCAGCAACCACCGGGAACCCCGGCGGCCCCTCCCGGTGGCGCAATGCCTCGGCAAGCAGGGGAGCAAACTTGATGCACCACTCGCGGAGGGTTTCGTGGCTCACTTGAATGCCGCGTTCTAAGAGGAGTTCTTGCACATCGCGGTAGCTGAGGGTGAATCGGTGGTACAGCCAGATCGCGTACCCGATGATGCTCATTGGAAAACGGTGGCCGCAGCGGCTTCAGGGCAGTCACAGCCGACTAGCCTATCCCAACAGCTTTAACTTGCCAGAACCACCTCAACTGCTTTGGTAGGGCATGACCCCTGTTGCCGAACAGATCATTACCGTACGCGGTGCGTGGGATGGACACGTCACTGATCCTGAGCGGGTCTTCAGAGGCAAGATCGTTCATTCTGATCTGGCAGAACTCCGCCAAGGCACCACCGCCGAGATCCGTTACGGGCACAGCACCACTCATGCCCAGAATGCTGCAGAGCACGGCACCTACACCCTGACCGCTGGCAGCATACGGGTGCCGTTGATGAGCTTTACCTGTCGTACTGTGGGGACCACTGGTCACCACAGCACGGACGATGCCCAGGATGCCGATTGGCAGGCGGTTCCGTTGGGATGAGGCGGCCCGGGCCCACTGGGCCAATGGACAAACGACCAGAACCAATAAAGATCTTTTGGCCGTTTGTTGGTCACAATTTTTGACTGTCATAGGTTCAGATTGGCCCAACCGATCTGCGTGTGTCTTGCGCTGATCATGTGAAACACAAACACATCAGCCCACAAGAGGAACACTCCGGCATTTGGTCTCCCGGTTCTGCGCCGAAGTGGCTAAGCTAGAGCGCAGCCTCCTTCCTTCGGCCCTGGGCCGGACTGAGATGAGGCCACTTTTCAGTTGGCATTATTGGCCCGCTCCAGCCCTGGTCCGGTTCTCCTTCCTCAGACGCCCGGCGATCTCACCCCCGCCGTGATCGTTAATCAACTTGTCCGCAGGCATCAGGCCAATCGGATCAGCATCCACCGTATCGTCAAGGGGTGGAACACTTTGCCCTCACCTTGACCTGGCATGGGCAGTCTCGTGGTGACCGAAGGCGTTCAAGAGGGACGTTACGATGCCCCGCTCACCGCCCTCGCCCCGGATCAGGACTTGCTCCTGGAATCCACGCCCGTCGCGTTCCCCGTAGGATGCCGCTTGCTCCCTACGAGCCCATACCGCTCGTCCCCCTGAATGCTCGTGACCCACAGGTCATGAGCATTCAAATCATGGAACGACTGTATACGCTGTCCAGCCACGCGGACGACCCGAGCGATCGTGGTCCGGTGGCGCCCGACGAATCCGCTGGTGGTGGCAAGGCAGTTCCCCATGAACGCATAGTGAACAATGTTGGTGACGGTGTTATGGGAGCACTTCGCGTGCCAGTACGGTGTTGCATTCAACTCACTGAATTCGGTGTTGCACACATAACATTGAGCAGACGGCGTGCATGGAGTCCGTATCGTTTGCGGAGCTTGATGTTGCCCTGCTGTGAACAGTGCACGGCTGGACAGGTGGGAGTTCTGGCAGACCAAACATTGGGGGTTCAACACACACGTCTGGGATAGACCCCGGACGCTCTCATTTCAGTGATGTCGGGTGTGATTCCGACCATCACCCGCGATAAGCACGCCCCGCCAGTACGAGGAACGTTACTGCCCCTGAACGTTGTTCGTGCTGTCCGTGGGCTGGGAGACTTCCCGCACGACCTGACTCACCTTGCCGCTCGTATCCAGGGCCACGTCAGCCTGCGACACCATCCCGCAGCAGCCCCCCTGTTGGTCCACCACGGCGACGCGGCGCACCTGGTTGTCCTCCATGACCTTGCAGCAGTCATCCACGCTGTCTTCCGGGGTGACGGTCACGACGGAGGTGGACATGCAGTCACGCGCGGACATCTGGCTCACATCCTTCCCCTGGGCCACGCCGCGCACGGCAATGTCCCGGTCGGTGATCATCCCGACAGGCTTTTTGCTGGCTTGGTCCTCCACGACGGGAATGCAGCCACAGTCATGCTGTTCCATCATGCGAGCCACTTCCGGCAAGGGTGTGTCGGGCGTGCAGCAGGCAGGGTTGCTGGTCATGACATCTTTCACTTGCATAGGGTCCTCCTGTGTCAGAGACGGGCGAGAGGGCTGAACGTTCAGCGTTGCGGATGAACCCCGGGAACAGGTGACAGAAGAACTGAGGAATACTTCACGAGGTCACTCGGGGATCACGACGTCCCTAGTGGTGGCGTTGAGGCGCAGAACTCCCGCCGCTTTCCCTGCTGGGAGCGCATTAGAAAGGTGTTCTCTGAACGGCTCACTTTGGTGAATCAAGGTCCAAACCAGTTGGACTGTTTCCTAAAATTCTCTGGCCGTTCGGATTCTGAATGTGGTCAAGGGGATTCCAGCATATTCAGCATCCATCTGGATTGCATTGATTCGGCACTACTAAACAATGAGAATATCAAAATCAAAGAGATAAACCTGTATCAAATTGGACCATCATCGAAGCTTCATTAAATCTGAATGTCACCATCTTAAAGCAAAAGACACACTTCGAAATAGAATACTCGCTATAACCCGAGACACAAAACCAGTAGAAAAAGTCATGCCTGGATATCCTGGGCGGTCATTTTCTACATTTCATCCACAGGAGGTCAGAATGACCCGTAACCGTGATGAACGCTATGACTCCCGCAACGACATGGACCGTATGGACCGGGGCCGCGATGATGGACGTTTCTCGTCCATGGGCGACAACCGAGGTATGGACCAGCGGGGCGGGTACGGCGGCATGGACCGGGAGAACTTTGGCCGCGACAACTACGATCGGGGCGGCTCCAGTCAATACGGTGAAGGCTACGGCCAGTCCGGTAGAGGCACGGACCGTGACAGCCAGGGGTACGGCCGTCAGGATGATCGTAGCGGCATGGCTCAGGGCTACCGTGGTGGGAACCAGGGCTACGGTGGGATGAACCGTGACTCTCGCGGCATGGGCGACGCCTACCGCGACAGCCAGGGCACCAGCAATCAGGGCTACGGTGGGGGCTATGACCCGGGCTACAACGATCGGGGCTACAGCGGCATGGCCGGTGGGAGCCGCGACAATCAGCGCTCCGGGAGCATGGGCATGGGCCGTGGCTCTGGAAACATGGGTCAGGGCAGCTACGGCTCTGACGACGATTCCAGCTCTGGTATGCGCCAGGGTGCGTACAGGGATCCCTCACAGGGCACTCCCAGTTATAGCTGGGGCGGCTCCGGCATGGGTGGCTACAGCAGCGGAAGCAATATGGGGTCCGGACCGTCCGGCATGACCAGCCACCGGGGCAAGGGGCCCAAGGGCTACCAACGCAGCGATGAGCGCCTCAAAGAAATGGTCAGCGAGGCCCTAGAGGACGAGCACGGCGTGGACGCCAGCGACATCGAGGTTAAGGTGGAAAACGGCGAGGTGACCCTGACCGGCACGGTGCAGGACCGCTCTCAAAAGCGCCGCGCCGAGGACTGCGCAGAGGGCGTGCGTGGCATCAAGGACGTGCACAACCAGATCCGGGTCCAGCGAAATGACCAGTCAGGTCAGGGCGACGACACCAGCACGATGACCGCGAGCACCACCTCATCCAGCCAGAAGAATAAGGGCCAAGCCAGCACCAGCTGACCGAAGTCCGTCCCCCTCAACACCACCAAGCTGCCTTTGGTCTCCAGCAAACAGAATTGAGCTGGCTGCGGGCGGGATAACTCCATCATCCCGCCCGCTCAACCTTGATCACTATTGATACCGGCATAAGTTGGAATCCATCAGTTGGCGAGGCAGGTCAATGTACCGGACCCGCTGCCAGGCGACCACAAGCTTCGCCTTCAG
>NZ_JACHFL010000049.1 GCF_014201875.1 Deinococcus humi
CTGGCAGCAGGTCGTGGAACAGGCGGCCTGAAGTTCAGGCCGCTTACGTACCTGACTTCCCTCTGCTTTCTGATAGCCAACAACTTGCCACAACCCCTACTCGGACATCCCGTTTCGCTCTGGCTGACGCCCTGCTCAGTGACTGCCAAAGGCTTTGCCGCGCGGCTCCGGTGTCAGATCAGGGCGGCTGGAATCCTGAATGACCTCGTGAATCTCCAGTTTGTTGGGACCGCTGAACGCCTCTTTCGGGAGCGAACTGGAGCGGGCGTGGCCCTTGATGAAGGCGTCGGAACTGGTCCACGCCTCAAACTCTTCCCGGCTGTTCCACAGCGTCAGCACGACATACGGTTCGCCGGGATTGACGGGGCGCAGCACCTGGTTGCTGACGAAGCCGGGCATCTCATCCACCAGCCGGGCGCGGTCCAGAAAACGGGCTTCAAAGGCTTCGGCGTATTCGGGATGGACGGCAATGCGGTTCATGACGGTGATCATCGGTGGTTCCTCCGTGGGTTGAGGGTCTAAGGGTGGGTTTGCAGTGGGGCGCGGCCTGTACCGCAACGCTTTAGGCCGCCGCCACCCGGCCTTTCAGCGCGCGGCCCGCGATGATCTCGGAGAACGCGATGGCCCCCACGCCGAGCAGCAGATGGAAGACCTGGATGATCCAGTGCAGGTCACCCGGCAGCAACCGGAGTTGCAGCACCCCGATGGCGGGAACCACCAGGCCCCAGACGAGGGCCAGCCCCAGCAGCCCCGGCGCGACGCCTCGTCCGAAGCCGAGAACGGCCAGCAGCAGCAGCGCTACCGTCACGAGGTAGCCCAGGCCCTGATGGGCGCTGAGCAGGGCGTACCCGCTGCCGCCCCAGAAGGCCAGCCCCATGCCCAGGGCCACGATGCCAGCAATGCGAATGATCCAGCGAAGAACGGTGATGGGGGTGGTCATGGCAGCACTCCTTGAGCGGTCAGGCTGATGGGAATGGGTGGATAAAGAAGAAGGGCCTCGGTCAGGAAATGGGCGGGCCACCCTACTCCCGGAGCCGCCCGTCCACGATGCTCACCACGCGGTCACACAGGTCCAGCACGCGCTCGTCGTGCGTGACCATTACGGCGGCCTTGCCCCGTTCATGCACCTGCTGGGCCAGCAGTTCCACCACTTCACGGCCCCGGACACTGTCGAGGCTGGCGGTGGGCTCGTCGGCCAGGATCAGTTGCGGATCGTTCATCAGCGCGCGGGCGATGGCGACGCGCTGACGCTGCCCACCGGAGAGGGCGTCCGGAAAATGCCGGGCCCGTTCCGAGAGGCCCAGCAGTTTCAGCAGGTCTTCGGCCCTCTGACGGGCGTCCCGGCCATCCTCACCCGCCAGATGCGGCACCAGGGTGAGCTGCTCACGGACGTTCAGGTACGGAATCAGGTTGCTGCTTTGGAGGACAAAACCGAGATGCTTCAGCCGGAAGGCAGGCAGCCCTGCGTCAGAGAGGGCCGTCAGATCCTGACCGGCGATCCTGACCTGCCCGGTGGTGGGCCGCAACAGCGCCCCAGCGATCGACAGGAAGGTACTCTTGCCGCTGCCGGAGGGACCGTTGACGGCCACCAGTTCGCCGGGTTGCACCGCCAGTGTGGCCGGATGCAGGGCCGTGATTGTGCCGTCACCGTCGCCGTACGTCTTGCTGACGCCCTGCAGCGAGAGGGTGGGGGTGGTCAGGGCGGCGTGCGGGATGGAGGCGAGGTGCAGACGTTCGGTGGTCAGGGTCATGACGTGCTCCTGCTTGAGAAAAAGAGATGAAGGGTCAGGGGATTTGCGTTTGAAGGGGCGACGGGCCCCAACAAGCTTCAGGTCACGGTGCCAATGGCGATCAGCGGATCAACCCTTGCGACGGTGCGCAGGCTCAACAGGCTGCTCAGGGCGGCCACCACGATCAGCAGACCTGAGGCCGCCAGCAAGGTGGGCAGGGTCAGCGCGAACGGTATGCCGGCGGGCAGCTGGCTGACGATCCCCATGGTGACCAGGGCGGCAATCATCACGGCAATAACGGTCAGGAACAGCATCTGCGCAACCAGGCTTCCTGCCAGGGTGCGGGTGCTGGCCCCGATGGCCTTCAAGAGGCCGAACTGTGGGGTCTTCTGGAGGGTCAGCACGTAGAAGAACACGGCCAGCACGAAGGCGGCAACCACCACCAGGAACACCTGGATCATCGTCAGGCTGCCCTGCTCTTCCTTGTAGCCGGGCAGCACTTGCAGCGCCTGGGCGCGGGTCAGGACGCTGAGACCGCCCAGGTCGCTGATCTGGCTGGTGACAGCGGCGTCGGTCTGGAGAGCCACCGCGCTCACGCTGCCCCGGGTGCGGGGATTGAGGGCCTGCCAGCGGTCCAGCGTCACAAAGACCACTGGCTGGTGGTTGAGGCGCGCGGCCTGGGTGAAGCCCAGGACCTGGAGCGTTTCCCCACCGGGCTTGAGGGTGAGCGTGTCGCCGAGTCCCACGCCGTCTTCCTGGAGTGAGCTGTCCACGACGGCTCCGCGGACGCCCGCCTTCAGGCCCTGACCATCGGTGACGTCCGGGGCCAGGAAGCTTTCTGGATCGATACCCAGCAGCACGCCGCTGAGCTGGGTGCCGTCCGTTCCGTCACTGAAGCTCGCGAAGCTCTGGGCCAGGGGTGTGGCGGCGCTTCCGCCAATCGCGGTGACGGCCTTGACGTCGTCGGGACTGAGGAACGAGCGGCTAAACACGCCCGCGGCGTCGCGGGTGGTGACGAAGTGACGGGCTGGGGTGGCGATCAGCAGAGCGGCGTTGTCCTGGGCCAGCCCACGGGTCAGGCCGGTGAGCATAAAGACCATGAAGGCGATCAGGGCGACGATGCCGCCGATCAGGACGGAGCGGAAGCGGTAGTGCTGGAGTTCGCGGAAGGCGAGAAACATGGCGGAATCCTTTCGATGAGAGAGGGCGACCCAAGGTCTGGTTTGATTAGTCCATTTTGACTAATCTCGTCTTGACTTTAGATGGCCTTGCGGGAATAGTCAAGGCTGGACTAACCTGACGTATGTCCAGCGATCCAAACACCCTGCTGCTGCTCGGCCTGCTCAAAAGCGAGCGTCAGCACGGCTACCAGCTCAACGATTTCATTGAGAAAAACCTCTCCCGCTTCAGCACCCTCAAAAAAGCCACCGCCTACGCCGCTCTCGAGCGGCTGGAGAAAAAGGGGCTGATCGAAGCCACCACTGAGCAGGAAGGTCACCGTCCAGCCCGGCGCGTCTACGGCCTGACACCCAGCGGCGAGGCGCATTTCTTTGAATTGCTGCGTGAACACCTCGCGCGGCCTGAACCGGTGGCCTTTTACGGTGACCTGGGCATGATGTTTGTCAACCAGCTTCCGAACGCGGAGGTGATCAGCCTGCTGGGCGAGCGCGCAAGGCAACTGGACGCGCAGATCGCCGAGCTCGAACGCGTCCCCGTCCATGAGGGGGCCATCGGACAGGGCCTGTTCGGTGTGGACCTGGCGGTCTCCCGTCAGCTGGCGTTGCTGCGGGCGGACCTGGGGTGGCTGAGGCAGACCCTCACTGGTCTGGGACAGCCCTAATCACGTTGTCTCTGCGAAATCAAATTCCGCGGTTGTGGCAAGTTGTTGGGGTAGGGTGACGCGGTGCTGAGTGGTCAGAAGCTTCCTGGGTACCGATTCCCTCTCGCCGTGATCGGCTACGCCG
>NZ_JACHFL010000050.1 GCF_014201875.1 Deinococcus humi
GTTTGAATTCGGCGGTGTAGGTGTTTCTGGTCGTCATGGGGTTGCCTCCTATGGTGAGGCTTAACTCCACCGACTCAAAACTGGCTCAATCCCAGTTAACACTTCAATGGCTGGTGGATCACCCTGCCAATCCTCAGAGTCTGCGAAAAATCGCCGCTGGGGGTGCGGTCCCCATTGATGGAGAGACGGCTGTGCCCGATTTGGGGTTGTTGGATGCCTTGGCTGCTCAGGGGGCATTTTCCGAGCGGACGGCAGAGAATACAGAAGTTACAAAGCTAAATCATAGTAGCTCTGACGTGTGTCCGACGTCTGGATATGTGCCAGATATTACGAACGGCCGATCCTTGATTGCCTGTTTAAGGGAGCGGAAATATACGGAGTCGATTGCCCCCTCAGTCTTGGGGTCTTTCAATTATCTCGCGCCGACCCTGATTCTCGCCATTAAGACACCGACACCCATTGATGACATTATTGTTGTTGCGTTGACAGCAGGTGCCATCTACCAAGGCTTAGATATCGAGCGGAAGTTAGCACTTTATCCAAAGGGCATCAACAGTACATCAATTAAATTAACCCAAAGCGTCTTCACTCCCACGTCGAAAGGGCCAGCAATGTACACACCCATGGCCTCAGCGGGGAAGAGTAACTCATTTAATTATATGACCGCGATAGCGTCGACGTTGCTTGGACTCAAATCAGCAGTGTCTAGCAAGGTAGGTGAGGGAGCAGCCACCCTGTTTGGGAAAATTTCAGAAGAGATTCAGGGGAAAGTCAAGGAATATCTGCTATCAAATGCAGTTAAATTCGAAGTCGGCCCCTTCTATTATGGCGATGTGAGTCTCGCTGATGTGCCAGATACGTATACTGCGTCGCTCTCTGGTGGAAATCTGTTTGTACTGGATACGAACAGAAGAACGGTCTATCCGAAAGAACCGCTGGTCAAAGGTTCTGAGGAACTGAAAATTGAACTTGTTGCTTCTGCTTACGGTAGTGAATCACCTGCTAAAACACTACTTAAGATTGAAACTGGCAGCGAAAGATATAAATTAATTGCAACTATAGAACAGATAGATAACGATAGAATTGTCGAAGAAGGGAAAGATAGTGATATTACAGACGGTGCAATTGGTGATTATACCACAACGCGAATCTTAAACAGCTTAGGGTCTTGGAAATTCGAGTGTCCCAATTTTGAAATTAATAACTCGAATGCTATAATAATTTGCGATACTGATATTACAGCTAATCACACTGAATCAATTAACTCCAGAATCTCAACCACTGTAATTGGCCTATATAATACTCAATATACAAGGTCTGTTGAAACATCTACTAAGGTATCGTCTCAAGTAGAACCCTCGGCCTTCAGCATAAAAGTAGTCGAAGGTAAAGTGAATATTAGATCAGACGTAAATACAAACATACCCTTAATGATAGGGAAATCTACAGTTATGGAAACGTGGACCTGTACATCAATAGCTCCTGGCACCTGTACCGAGCATACTAGTGAAAATACTGAGACGGTAGATGCAAGTGCTAGGTTTTATATCCATGAACAAGTTATTTCTGACGAAGCTACAGGAGATATGAATAGCGAGCAGGGAATTTCGGGAAATCGGACATTCACGACTGATTGCAGTGAAAGATTTACTTCTCCCGCTGGCTCTCTCGATAGAGCATGTAAGATAGATGTCAAGTTCTCTTGGAATATTGTCAGGGATTTCAATCGTTGACCGAAGTACACGCTTCATGACGTCTATGAAAACGTTCTGACCTGACAAGATCATACAATTCGTGGCGTTAGCAGCGCAGAGACGTCCCCGCTGATAGAAGTTCTGACAGCTAGAGGCTGCCAAGATGGCTGTCTAAAAATGAGTTTAGAGTTCTGTTACAAACGAATAGGCACTGTAGATAGATCGTGCTGGACAACGACGGACAAAGACGAGGAGCTTGTCTGACCTCGGGACTGGAGAATCGCCAAAGGGGAACACCAAAGTTGGGTTCGTTGTGGCTGTAGGAATGACTGGACGTCTGGCATTAAAAAGCACTGTCTACGCAAACAGCAAAATAACGAACCTAAAGTTGAAACCTGTTTTTGGCAGCCTCTAGCGTCTGTGCGACGGATCTGGTTGCCACAGCAGGGCACGCGTTCGAGTCACGTTGCTCCGCACCCATGAGTCCGGAAGCCGTTCCTCTACCAACTGCAGCAACAACTCGAAGTAATCCACCGCCTGGGGCGGCTGTGCGGTCCTCGAATGCGCGATAACGACACGTGACCCCTCAGTGGACGACGCGACCCGCATCAACGCCACGCCATCGAACGATGACCATGCAACCCGCACAGCCCCTTCAACTTCATTCGTCCAAGGCCATGCGTCTGACAAATCATCAAGCGCTTGAACTGCACCCATCGTCAAACGGACCTGGGCTGACCACGACTCGACACCGAAGCCGATTTCATCGCCAACCACGATCCTCAAGCGGTACGGTTCACCTGCGGGCACCGTCAACAACAGGGGGGGCGCCGCCCCCACGCTCTGCTCAGCCTCTGGGAAGTAGAAGGCGCGGTGCAGTAGTATCGCAGGCTCTTCGTGCGCCCACAACGGACCCGTGGCTTCGAGATGTTCCGACGAGTTCATGATGGCCGTGTTGCTCCGAAGGGATGAAGGGAGGAGCCCTGAAGCACGCGACGACCGAGCAGACATGACTCACCCTACCCGACGACCCTACGGGGCGTGTCCTTTGGTGTTCGTCGTGCCGGGAAGCCATGTGACGATGCAGGCCACCAGCACCGCAGCACATGTCCAGCCGTACGCTAGCGGCGGTCCCCACGAGGTCAGCAACGGGCTGCTGCGCAGTGACCTGCACCGCCTGTACGATCAGGTCCACATCACGGTGGAGCCGGACGAGCGCCGCCTGCTGGTGAGCGGCCGCATCCGCGAAGAATTTCAGAACGGACGGCATTACTACGCCCTAGAGGGGCAGCGCATCGGGACGTTCGCATCTGTGACGCATGAGCGGCTGCTGTACCACACGGAACACGTCTACCGTGCCTGAGACTGGCGAGCACCTCTCGGCCCTGTCCGATGGAGCGCAGCTCCCCTGTCGAATAGAACGGACTCGCTGAAGGCCCACCGCCTGATTAGGGACACGACGGTATCTGAACTCGTCCAGGGAGACCAGGCCTGATCTCCCCTTCTGCCTCTGAGACGACATGCAGTAGCCCCTGGACATGCGTTCAAAGTTGAGGCTGGACACAAGCGTTTGTGGCGCTGATGCTCCTGGTTTATGCAAGACAGAAGGACTGTCCGAGACGTTTATTCCAGCGGGCCAGACGGTGCGACAGACCAAAGCTCTGCCAAGATCTGCACCTGGAACTCCGGTATCTCGGAAAAGGGAATGGTGTTCCACATGTGGCTGAGCGGGTACTGGTAGGACTCGGTGATGAGAACCTGTCCCTTGCGGTCGACCAGAATGCCGACAGGTTCTGCCGGATTCACCATGAGCCCGATTGGGATTGAGCCAGTTTTGAGTCGGTGGAGTTAAGCCTCACCATAGGAGGCAACCCCATGACGACCAGAAACACCTACACCGCCGAATTCAAAC
>NZ_JACHFL010000052.1 GCF_014201875.1 Deinococcus humi
CCGACGTTCTTCCAGCTGAGCACGGGAGTATTTGGAAGGATGCCATTCGACCACACCTTCAGCTTACCAGCCCACACTTACGCCGTGATCAATAATCTTGCTGTGCGCTCATGCTGGCCTCCGGATTAGTGAAGCGCTGGCGTTGACGGGCAAGGACATCAGCCTAGAGGGGCGCGCCCTCACGGTTCGACACGGCAAAGGAGGAAAGCAGCGGCGTGTGGTGATAGGGGAGACGCTCATTCGTACCTTGGGGCGCCTTCCCGAACAGCAAGACCCATTGATCGGTGGCAGTTACCTAGCCGCTATTGAACGTCTGCGTCGCCTCTGCCTCCGAGCGGGCGTGGCGTACCGCGGCTATCACGCCCTAAGGCATTACGCCGGCACCCGCCTGACCCAAGAGGGCGCGTCCCTTGACGATGTGGCCCGGCACCTGGGGCACTCCGTTCTGGAAACAGCCCGGATCTACGCCAAATGGAGTGATGAAAGCCTCCGCAGGCGAGTCGGCCGATGGTAGGACCCTACCTGTATGCGGTCAATTCTGTAAAAGCAAAACAGGTCGCGCCGTGTCAACTTCCGACGTGTTTTGGAATATGACGGGGAAAGTAGGGCGGCCCTTGGGTTGCCTTCTTCACTTAAGCATAGGCAACGAGATGGGTCGATGACGAGTGAAGGAGTGGCCTGTTGTCAATTTCTGCTCCTAGCGGCATGTGCAGCACAGCAACCTGGAAACGTCCCGCAATCTGCGCCGAATGGGACACGGACGAGGTGCAGGACGGGCTGGCCGGGTGGGAGCCTTAGTTACTGGGGGTGGGGTCTGGAATAACGTGCACTCTATTCTCGTTGTCGTGTTTGCCGTGCGCGAGTTCCTCGAGGGCTTCCGCGTATTCGAGGAGGAACTTATTCACCTTCCGAAGATCGGCCACCAGTTCGTCGTAATCGGGGAATTTCTTCTGGATCTCCTGAATCGAGATATAGTCCTGTCCCTCGTGCTTCTTCAGCTCGTGGTCCAGCCAACGGCGGAAGCGGGCCTGCCACTTCGTCAGGTGTGGACGCAAGCCACGGTTCAGGGTCTCCATCATCAGGCGCACCAGCTTGCGCATCTCGGAATCAGTGCGGATTTTCTCGGCGGGAATTTCTTTCACCAGCAGCCGCACTTCCGTGAACAGCGCGTACCATGAGTCGTACACCTCGATGATGACGTCATTATCCTCTTCGAACTGGATGGCCGCCTTGCGGGAGGCCAGTTCAGTCCAGGTCTTGTGTGCGATGCGAGCGACGTCGACATTCGGCTTGATCGTGACGGTCTGCCCGAAGGCGCTGATGGTCTGCTGGGTGATATCCCACCGTGCCCGTCGGGCCCACATGAGGTAGCCCAGAATAACCACTAGGACCACCAGCGCTGGGATCCAACCGATGGAAAAACCAAGGCCAAAGCCTTTGCTATCGAGGACGAAACCGTTCACCAGCCCCGCCGCGAGCTGTTTCGCTGCATGTGAGGGCGAGTATTCCGCTTTGCGGCAAAACTCTTCCGGTTAATTGCCTGTTCGACTGCAGCGCGCATGAAGACGTGATCAGGCGTCCACAGGACGGTGTGGGCATATCCCGAGTCGACATTATCTTGTAGGCGTTGAGGCAAGCGGTAGCCCGACTGGTTAGTGGCGAAGTTGTAGGTCGATTCGCACGTTGGAAGTATGAGAGCTAACAGGGCGTGATTATAAAGCAAAGTGTCGCTGATCTCCCAGTCGATATATTTGCGGAAAGGTGTTTCATAACCGCACAACACTATTGTAACCGAGGAGCCGTGAATGTACCGCTCCCTCACCGTTCGGTCGATGTACGTTGGATCTTCACTGTCTAGAGAGTTTTGAAGTGATCGATCAGTGAAGATCTGAGTAAAGTCATTACAAAATATATTTCGAAAGCTATCGCAGTAACCTTGATCGTTGCCGTGATGATAGCTAATAAAGACACTTCTGGGCATGACTACCTCGACTCGTAAAATGGAATTGGCGAGCGTTCTTTGATTGGAATGCTGGGAATGCTGACTCTTGTGGCATCCATAGAATAAGATTTCGTCATAAAGGTGGTAAAGTGCATCTTTACCCATTCGACAAAACTTTGATCCGCTTTAATTTGAGTTGCTATTTGAAGGTAAGAGGGCAGCGAGGTAACGTTATTTCTGGGAATGTATGCCACAGCTGCCCCCTTTCTTCTTGCTGATCCAATCTCAAAAGACACCCACCAGGATTCCTTAGTGCTCTCGCTGATCATCACCAAGATGTGTGTTGAATTTGAAATGCCCTCCTCAATTCTACTGACCACTTCGGCATGATTTCCAGTTCGGCTTGCAATAGTTAGTAAGGGGTCGTTCTCGTCAAGCCAGACATCAATTTCGTGGTCCTGCAAAGCGCGAGCCGCTGCTCGTGCCATGTCAATATCCGCCCCCTTATAGGAGATGAAGACGCAGGCACGGTTGCGGTCATAGGGGTCAGTCGAGTGGTAAGACTTGGCCACTCGATCCGTCCTCTCTTGCAGAACTGCACGATTGATTCCGGGCACAGCATACTTTACCGCAGTCGAAATCCAGGTGTAGGAGAAAATGACATCCAAAGAGCAGGCAGGGTGGTTGTGCTCCCTTAGCTGAGATCTGGTAGGCGGAGGGCAGGCGTGGTCTGAGGATCAGATCACGCCTGCCGCGACGGTGGACCAGGTTTGGAACGCTTTTTGCTGATTGCTTCTTCTGGTCGTGGCGGAAACGCTGGTGCGGGTGTGACGGTGGAGGTTCTCGATCCGGGCATGCAAGTTCAGAAATTCCTGTGCGCGTTTCCGCCGCTTGAATCCCTGTTGTTGTCGCTCCTGACGTCGTGTG
>NZ_JACHFL010000053.1 GCF_014201875.1 Deinococcus humi
ACCTGAAATTCAGGTCGCCTGCCTTCACATCCCCCCTCTGCTTAGTGAAAGCCAACAACTTGCCACAACTTCCCGCAGCAGGCCACGGACATGGCTCTCGCGCAACTCTTTCCCGAAAAATCTCTCCACGTTCGCGCCCCGCTATCTCACCTGTCATCGCGTAGCCCGGGGTCCGGACCACCGGAACCTACAGATCTTCACGGCGCTCGATATTGAAGGCCGTCTGAGCTAGGTGGCCTGGACCTTTACAATGTCACCATGCCCCCGAGCAAATACCGGAGTGTTCCGCAACTCCCGGTCCCGGAAGGACACAGCGGTTACGACGAGCTAAATCTGGGCCGTCTGGCCCTGATCAGCGGCCAGAAGACCGTCCCTGCCAACCTGCAGCGCTGGCAGAAGCAGGCTCTGACCCCGGACGGACGCCCGGTGATCATCACGTGCACCGTACCCGCAGATCAGGTGGTCCCGCACGGCCTGGATAACGATTTCATGGTTGGCCTGCTCAACCTGTGCTTCGAGGCCGGGCTGCCCGACGGTCCTTTCACCGTGTCGGCCTATGCATTGCTGAAGACCGCGGGACTGCCCGACACGGCGCAGTATTACCGGTCCCTCCAGGAGAGCCTGATCCGGCTCAACAAGGCCTCCTACACCATCGATGAGGGCTGGTACGCGAGCGGAACGCAGACCTGGACTACCCAGTCGTTCGCTCAGCTCAGTTATCTGTCTTACGTGCGCTCCAAAGCAGGCATCCGCGGCACCAGCGTGATTACAGTGCAGCTCGCGCCTCCCATCATGGAAAGCTTGCGAGCGGGCTACATCAAGCCGCTGGATGTGGAGTTCTACCGCTCGCTGAGTCAGCCGCTGGTGCGGGCAGTCTACCGGCAGCTCGACGCCCTGCATTTCGACGAGCGCACTGCCAACGGCCTGGTTCCGGAAATCAGCGCGCCATTGATGGCCTGGAGCAGCCGCCTGGGGCTGACCAGTGACCGGACGGATAACCTATCGCGGACCCTAGCACCCGCGCACAAAGAGCTGCTCGCGCGCCAGTACATCGTCGAGGCGGACATCACCGGACGAGGCCGCGACAAGATCGTCCGTTATGTATTCGGACCGCCTCCAGAGGGTCAGCATCCGCAACTCGCAGCGCTGCTCAGCGAGCGGGGAGTCAAGCAGGGTGTGGCCGTCCGCCTGTCGACGGTATTTCCAGAACGCATCGAAGAAGCCGCGCGCCGCTTCGACCACTACCTCAAGGTCAGCACCCGGCCTGTGGTCAACCGGGGTGGACTAATGGTAGCGATGGTGCAGCGGCCTGAGGATTTTGCCGACCTCCCCGCCACCACCGCCGCAAAAACCGCGCCGGCAGCACGCGCGAAAACCAGCAGACGTGAACAGCAGGACCTGGAAGCCAAGGATGCGAAGGACAGAGCGAGCATCGCGGCCCTGGAAGGTCAGGAGCTAGTGGACTGGGCGCTGCGGCAGCTCACGCTGATGGGCGTCCTCAAGCGGCTCCCGCTGCAACTGCGGGCTCCGCTGGGGGAGGCTCTCCATGCCAGAACGCTCGACGCCCGCCTGCTGGTCCAGCAGGCCACGCGCGCGCTGTCGGGTGGCTCCCCGGCCCTTGACGCCTTGCTTGAGGATCTTCAGGGCCATCTAAACGGCTCCCGTAGTTTCCGAGGGACCGAGCTGCATGCTTCTCCCGTAGTTTCTGAGTGAAGATCTCGGAGAAACCAGGCCCCAACACCGATTTCCACGTACGGATGGGCATCCCGTAGTTTCTGAGTGAGCTGGAGGCATTCCGCTGACTTGCCCCCGTAGTTTCCGAGGGGTTGACGGGCAGCCGCTTTCAGGGCATCCCGTAGTTTCCGAGGGAAAAATAGGGTATGTCTCCCGTAGTTTCTGAGGGATCGCCCGAAGACGGTCTGAGAGCGGTCCCGTAGTTTCCGAGGGAATACTGTCTGGCTGTCCGTAGTTTCCGAGGGAATGAATCGATTTTCTCCCGTAGTTTCTGAGGCTTCGGGAATAAAAACATGCGCCAGGACAGCGTCAGCGCGAGCCCTCTGATGATGATTTCATCATTCTTTTTATCTTTTAAATCACCAAAGAGAACAGCAAATCAGGGCAACGCACGTGATTGAACTGCGGAGGATCTCTTGACTTGGCGGGTTAAGAGATTCGCCAGTCAACCCCGTTGACTCTGCCTGACGAGAACACATACAGGCACGCAGCTTGGCTTCGTGGTTCCTGCCGCGGAGAAGCCTGAGATGACCTGGGCGCACTTAGGCGCACTGGCAAAATGTCTTTCGCCGCATGACAGGTCTTTTGGAGCATGACCACTGCCCAGCCAACAACGTCTTTCGGAGGCCAGAGGCTCCGGAACCTCTTTCTCTACACGTTCGCCTTATCGCCAGGGTAATCAAGTAGGAATGCGTAAGTGACTTTGCTTCAGCCGGGGCGACGAACGTCCCCGGTGCATCCACAGCGATGAAGTGCCCCGCTGCCACTCCGGCGCGCAGCACCCATCGCCACAAGTAGTGGCAAGTTGTTGGCTTTCACTAAGCAGAGGGGGATGTGAAGGCAGGCGCCCTGAAATTCAGGG
>NZ_JACHFL010000054.1 GCF_014201875.1 Deinococcus humi
CTGGCCTTACCGCTTCGCATGACGAGCACGCCAGTCATGACCTTCAACCGGATGCTGATGAGCTATGAAATACGCGACTTTGGTGTGGAGCTTGATGGCAGCTCCAAATCGCAGATGTTTTCTGAACATTGACGAAGGGAGGAGCGCTTGACTTTCCCCAGGTCCATTGATTCTGGTAAGTGATTTTCTGCTGGCTGGCGAGGAGTGACCGACCGCAACCCCTGTCGAGACGGCATACCACGTCTGCAACGCTTGCTTCTTATTTCTTCAGGCCGAGGCGGCAACACTTGCTCGCGAATGAGGGTGAAGGTTCGTGATGCGGGTGTGTAAACTCAGGCATCTTAAGTCGTTTCTGCCGCCTGATCCAAGCTGCTGTCGCTCCTGACGTCGGTTGGGACGCTGCGACTGTTCAGCCAGGTTGTTATACCGGGCCGTGGAAATCACCGGCTGGTGATCGACGTCTCTCAAGCCCGGGGGTTCCCGGATGGGAGCCCCAGGCTGCGCAGCCCATCAGTGTGAATGACCTCTGGAACGTCATATTCACCTCGTAGTCTGGTCTGGAAGGTCTTCGCCACGTCCGTATTGCAGCGCCATTGAAGAGTATCGAGCACGAACCATTCTCGTCCACTGCGCGTCACAACCCATGCCGGACACCATCGGCCATCGTACAGACCTCGTCCAGGGATTACTGGAAACCCCGGTGTCCCCTCCCAGTCACACCATTCACGCTCGCGCAGTCCGGCAGGCCGTCAGTGGTCAGGGCCTCAGCGCCCACCCCAATCACCAGGGCGTCGAGCGCAGCCACCGGATAGAGCTGGGCCTGACGCCGGCTGGGGTCCCTGTGGTCCCATCGGCCCAGCCGGAAAGGACGCTCGACTCAGCGGTACAGCGCCGACGCCGTGATGCCCAGCAGCAGCTGTTCGGTAAGAGATCAACCTTGCAAAATTTTAGCCCCTTACCGAAGCGGTTGATGTCGTTCGGTGGGCTCGCTGTGGTTGGAGGACATGGCAGGGCCCTGAGCTGCTGAGGTAACCATAGGATGTGAACCGTCGCTTTGAGAGGGACACTTAAAGTCAGGTTTAGTGCATCCTGTCCTGCACCTGTCTTGACAACGCTGCGTCCCGGATGTTCCGAATACTCTGTGCGAAAAGGGCCGGGTCATCCAGAATGCGTGACACGGTGTACGCACCCTGGACCGCTAGAAAGACGTCGCTCGTGACGCCTGCGGCTTCCGCCTGCCTGATCACTGCCTTCCGGTAGTGACCCACGATCTGCGCCCCACGGTCCGCCGCTGGGTGACCCAGGGCGCGTAATTCGCCGGCCAGGGTCCCGAACGGGCACCCCAGCGCGGTGGCCTGCTCCGGATCGCTCAGCACCCAGTCGAAGTAGGCCTGCAACCAGCTCAGGGGTGCCAATGGTGCCAGGCGGTTCAACAGCGCCTGCAGTTCCTGTTCACATTCCTCCAGCACCGCAAGCACCAGGTCGTCCCGGGTCTTGAAGTAGTAATACAGGTTGCCCAGCGGAATCCCAGCCGCCTGCGCCACGTCTCTGAGCGTCGTCCCGGACACCGTGTGGGTGCGGTACCGCTGCAAGGCGGCGCGGATTATCTGCGTCCGTCGGCTGGGGGTGTGCTCGTCCACAGGTCAAGATGCCATGAAGTGCCGTTCAGTTTCTGGGGCTCTCTCCCCATTAGGCTCAGTCGGACAGTTGACTGACTCGCAAGAGCAGAGGCGCTGGCTGCCGATCGGCCAGCGCCGAAGGAGCACTTATGAAAAAGGGAATGACGACAGGATTGATGGCTGGCCTGCTTTCCGGCGCGGCGCTGGCGGGCGGTTCGGAGGGTGGGCGGCAGGAAGGCCTGCTGCTGGTCAACGGCGCGCAGATTCACTACGTCTCGCAGGGCAGCGGCACCCCCATGCTGCTGCTGCACGGCTATCCGCTCAGCGGCGAACTGTTCGCCC
>NZ_JACHFL010000055.1 GCF_014201875.1 Deinococcus humi
CTCATCCTTTCATTCCGGTGAGGACGATGCCCTCGATGATCTGTTTCTGGAAGATGGCGAAGACGATCAGCACTGGAATCACCGCCAGGCTGCTGGCGGCCATGATCAGCCCCCACTGGGTTCCGGCCTCCCCGTTGAACAGCGCCGTGCCCACCGGCAGCGTGCGGAACTCGGGTTTCTGGATCACGATCAGCGGCCACAGGAACGCGTTCCAGTTGCCCAGGAAGGTGAAGATCGCCAGACTGGCCAGCGCTGGACGGACCAGTGGCAGGGCGATGCGCCAGAAGATCCCGAACTCGCTCATGCCGTCGATGCGCGCGGCTTCGAGCAGGTCATCGGGCAGGGTTTCGAAGAACTGACGCATCAGGAAGACCCCAAAGGCACTCATCAACCCCGGGAACATGATCGAGAAGTACGCGCCCGGGACGCTGCGGGAGAGTTGCAGGTCACTGACCCCGACGAACCAGGGGATGACGAGCATCTCGGTGGGGATCATCAGGGTGGACAGGATCAGGATGAAGATCAGGTTCTTGCCGGGGAAATCGAACTTGGCCAGGGTGTAGCCCACCATGGAGTCGAAGAACAGCACGCTGGCGGTGGTGACGCCCGCCACCAGCAAGCTGTTGGCGAACCACTGGATGAAGCGGGTTTCGAGCAGAACCTGACGGTAGTTGTCCAGGGTGGGGGCCTGGGGGAGGAAGCTGAGGTTGAACAGCTCCTGAAAACCCTTGAGGCTGGTCAGCAGCATCCACATGAAGGGAAACAGCGTGACCACGATGCCCACGGTCAGCACCAGATAGGCCAGCAGCAGCGGGGTGTTGACGCGGCGACGGGGACGAGGATTGCCGGCAGAGTCACGGGCATCGGGGGTGGGCAGCGTCGTGGTCATGCGGCCTTCCTATCGGTGCAGGCTGGCGTGGAGGGCTGGGGACGCCCCATCCTGGGGCGTCTGATCTGCAGGGAGGTCATACGTCGTACCGCCGGGTGAGGAAGCGCAACTGGAAGAGGGTGATGGCCAGGATGATCACGAACAGCACCACGGTGATGGCCGAGGCGTAGCCCATCTGGTAGCGGCCAAAGGCCATCTGGTAGATGTACAGCGCCACCGTGGTGGTGCTGCCCAGCGGCCCGCCCTGATCGGTGAAGTTCAGGTTGACCACCTGCGTGAACAGTTGCAGGTAAGCGATGGTTCCGGTGACCACGCTGAAGACGATGGTGGGGTTGAGCAGCGGCCAGGTGATCTTCCAGAACGCCTGCGAACTGCCCGCCCCGTCGATCTCGGCGGCCTCGTAGTAGCTGCGGGGAATGGCCGAGAGCCCGGCCAGGAACAGCACGATCTGAAAGCCCAGGTTCTGCCACACCACCAGCGCGGCGGTGGTGGCCAGCGCCTGCTCGGGGGAGGTCAGGAAGTTCTGCGGTGGGATGTGCAGCCAGATCAGGAAGGTATTGACCGGACCGAACTGCGGGCTGAACAACCACTGCCAGACCCAGGCGGCGGCCACGATGGGCGTGACGTAGGGGGCGAAGTACAGCGCCCGGAACAGGCCGCGCAGGGCGCGGATCTTGTTGAGCATCAGGGCGACCACCAGTCCCAGCGCGATCTGCGCTGGGACACCGATGACGGTGTACAGCGCGGTGTTCTTGAGGGCCTGGGCGAACTTCTCGTCGGTCAGCAGCCGCTGGTAGTTCTCGGTGCCGACGAAGGGCTGCTGCTCTTTGAGGATGTTCCAGTCGAACAGACTCAGGCGCAGAGCGGAGAGGGTGGGCAGGAAGCGCACGATCAGGAAGAAGACCAGCGGGATCAGCAGGAAGGTGTACGCCGTGCGCGTCTGGTGCCGCCGCATCGATCCACCCCCACGCTCGGGGGGCGACACTCTCGTCGTCAT
>NZ_JACHFL010000057.1 GCF_014201875.1 Deinococcus humi
CGGCATTCGAGCCTGGGATACTTGACGCCCCTGGAAGCCGAGTGCCAGGCTACAGCTGCTTAACCTTAGCGACTCGAAACCGAGTCAACCCCAAACAATGGACCGATGTCCGCAGGTAACTGCTTTGCGTCTCCCTGCAATTGATTGCGGCTCAATCCTGCTGTACTTGCCTGGGCATCGATGGCCGCCTGTAAGGTGTCTACGTATCGGCCGAATGCTCCTTTCACTTGAGGAGCTTCTGGATTTGGTAACGGAGCGACCTGGATGGCAATGCCTTCGCATCCTGTCGCACTACCTGCAGGTTTCAAAGTGAGCGTCCCACCTTGAGCAGGTGAATCGGGATGGAATGGTGCGCGGACAAAGTACTGCTTTATGCCATCGACAGTCTCCGTTTGCACGTCCAGCGTGAATTGAGCACCGTTCGGGCTGGTGATGGAAACAGTCGTGGGTGGTGTGGCAGGTTCAATGTTGGTGAGGAGGATGTGTTGCCCTGGGACGATCGAAGTGTTGGTGGTTGCGAGCGTCACACACTTTGTGATTGTCGTAGGGGTGGTGCTGGATTGGCCGCAGGCAAGGAGGGCTGACGCGAGGCAGGCGGCGGCAAGAACCTTTTTGTGCATGCGGAGCCTCCAAGTATTTCAAGCAATTGGCGGTAGAACAGGTTCGAAATGTTAGGCCGCAGGACGCCCAGCACACCTGGGTGGGGTCGAGCTGGCTGCAGGTTCAATGCAGTCACACGCAGTGAAAGCAGTACAACGCTTGCTGTCTTTAATGCTTCTTGAGGTCTCCACCTTACAACTTTTGGTGACCTTGAGTCATCTCTTCTGTCGCTCCGTATCTGGATATGCAAGCCATTGTCTGACACAGCTCCTCGTACCAGGCATTCACCTCGCCCGACGTCTCCTCTGGATTTACTGATCTGTGCATTGATTCGTAGCGTTAGGGCGTGTCGGCCAAGGTTGTGTGCTCACTCACGCCCGATAGGCTTTGCCGTTGTGGCGCGAAGAAATCACAGATGGTCAATGGCAACGGCTGGCCCCACTTTTGCCTCCAAAAATCGGTCTTGGAAGACCCTACCTCGACCATCGTCCGATCATCAGCGGGATCATCTGGGTCTTGCGAACAGGTGCGCCCTGGCGAGATGTTCCTGAACGATTCGGCAAGTGGACAACGATCCAAAGCCGGTTCCGTCGGTGGACCGCCAAAGGCATCTTGGGGTTGACTCGGTTTCGAGTCGCTAAGGTTAAGCAGCTGTAGCCTGGCACTCGGCTTCCAGGGGCGTCAAGTATCCCAGGCTCGAATGCCGC
>NZ_JACHFL010000058.1 GCF_014201875.1 Deinococcus humi
TGGGATTGAGCCAGTTTTGAGTCGGTGGAGTTAAGCCTCACCATAGGAGGCAACCCCATGACGACCAGAAACACCTACACCGCCGAATTCAAACGTCAGGCTATCGAACTGGCCGCACGAGAGGATGTTGGCCCGAGCCGGGCGGCCCGTGACCTCGGGATCAGCCCTTCAGCGCTCTACCGCTGGCGACTCCAGGCTCATAAAGCAGGGCAGGCGGCTTTCCCCGGTCAGGGTCGTTCGACCCTGACGCCACAGGAACAGGAGATCCAGCGGCTTCGCAAAGAAGTTGAGATTCTGCGTCAGGAACGTGAAATCCTGAAAAAAGCAGCGGCCTTCTTCGCCAAAGAAAATCTCTGAGGTTTGCGTTCATCGCTGCACATCTCAAAGAATTTCGTCTCGACATCATGTGTCGTGTCCTGCAGGTCACGCCCAGTGGCTTCAGGAATTGGCGAAGAAGGCCGTCCTCAACGAGAAAAAATCACGATGAGCGTCTCAAGCTCCTGATCGAGAACATCTACGATCAACATAAAGGGCGCTATGGAGCGCTGCGGATTCAGATTGAATTGGCTGAACAAGGGCATCATCACAGCGTTCGTCGAATTGCCCGACTGATGCGTGAGCTCGGTCTGTACGGCAAAACCCGTCGCAAGTTCGTCAAAACCACGGATAGCAAACATGCCCTTCCAGTCGCGCCAAATCTGCTCGACAGGAACTTCACGCCGGAGACGCCCAATACCGTCTGGGCGAGCGATATCACCTACATCCCGACAAAAGAAGGCTGGCTCTATCTGGCCGTAACCATGGACTTGTTTGCCAGGACGATTGTAGGTTGGTCGATGGATCACACCATGACGGCTGAACTGCCGCTGGGCGCGCTGAACATGGCGGTGAGCAGGCGGAATCCGCCTGCTGGCCTCATTCACCACAGCGACCGGGGAAGCCAGTACGCCAGCCACCTGTTTCAAACTGCTTTAAAGGACAACGAGATGCTGTGCAGCATGAGTCGGAAGGGGGATTGTTGGGACAATGCCGTGGTAGAGAGCTTTTTCGAGACCTTGAAGCGTGAGTTGGTGGATGGCTGCGTGTATCGCAGCCATGAGGAGGCCAGGAAAGCGATCTTCGAATACGTGGAGGTGTATTACAACCGAAAACGGCGGCATTCGAGCCTGGGATACTTGACGCCCCTGGAAGCCGAGTGCCAGGCTACAGCTGCTTAACCTTAGCGACTCGAAACCGAGTCAACCCCA
>NZ_JACHFL010000059.1 GCF_014201875.1 Deinococcus humi
GAACATGGCAAAAGGAACGTTTGAGCGCACGAAGCCGCACGTGAACATCGGGACCATCGGTCACGTGGACCACGGCAAGACCACCCTGACCGCCGCCATTACCTTCACGGCCGCCGCCATGGACCCCACCATCGAAACGATGGACTACAACCAGATCGACAAGGCCCCTGAAGAAAAGGCCCGCGGCATCACCATCAACACCTCCCACGTCGAGTACCAGACCCCCACCCGTCACTACTCCCACGTGGACTGCCCCGGTCACGCCGACTACGTCAAGAACATGATCACCGGCGCAGCCCAGATGGACGGCGCCATCCTGGTCGTCAGCTCCGCTGACGGCCCCATGCCCCAGACCCGCGAGCACATCCTGCTCGCCCGTCAGGTGGGTGTGCCCTACATCGTCGTCTTCATGAACAAGGTGGACATGGTCGACGACGAGGAACTGCTCGAGCTCGTCGAGATGGAAGTGCGCGAGCTGCTCGGCAAGTACGAGTTCCCTGGCGACGATCTGCCGGTGGTCAAGGGCAGCGCGCTGCAGGCCCTCGAAGCCCTGCAGAAGAACCCCAAGACCGCCCGCGGCGAAGACAAGTGGGTCGACAACATCTGGGAACTGCTGGATGCCGTGGACAGCTACATCCCCACCCCCGAGCGTGACACCGACAAGGCTTTCCTGATGCCCGTCGAAGACGTCTTCACCATCACCGGCCGCGGCACCGTCGCCACCGGCCGTGTCGAGCGCGGCATCGTCAAGATCCAGGACGAAGTCGAGATCGTGGGTCTGCGCGACACCAAGAAGACCACCGTGACCGGCGTGGAAATGCACCGCAAGCTGCTCGACTCCGGCATGGCCGGCGACAACGTCGGCGTGCTGCTGCGTGGCGTGGCACGTGACGACGTGGAACGTGGTCAGGTGCTGTCCAAGCCCGGCAGCATCAAGCCGCACACCAAGTTCGAGGCCAGCACCTACGTGCTGTCCAAGGACGAGGGTGGCCGTCACAGCGCGTTCTTCGGCGGCTACCGCCCGCAGTTCTACTTCCGCACGACGGACGTGACCGGCGTGGTGGAACTGCCCGAAGGCGTGGAAATGGTGATGCCCGGTGACAACATCACGTTCACCGTCGAACTGATCAAGCCCATCGCCATGGAAGAAGGCCTGCGTTTCGCCATCCGTGAAGGCGGCCGCACCGTCGGCGCCGGCGTTGTCACCAAGGTCCTGGAGTAA
>NZ_JACHFL010000060.1 GCF_014201875.1 Deinococcus humi
CGTGATGTAGCCTCGCTGGGCGGTGGTGGTATTGGCCGACGCTGGTTTTGCAGCAGTGCTGGACTGATTCTGCGTGCTGGTGCCGGACGCAGCCGCTGCCTTCACCTGCACGATTTCAAGATTGACGTTGGCCGTGCCGACCTTGACGAGCGCAGCTTCCTTCTCCGCCAGCAGGTTGCGGTCCACCCAGTCCCCCACGCTCACGTCCTCATTTCCATCGTTGTCCTGCACGGCATAAATGGCATACGGCACGTTGTCCAGGTCGGTGATGCGGAAGCTCGCTTTGGCTTTGACGCTGTCAATCACGACGCCTTTGACATCGTCTGAGTCGCAGTCACCCTTGGGGCATGCGATGACGACCGTTCCTTTCAAGGAATGTCCGCCTGCGGCTGAAATCGTCCCGCTGATGGTCCGGGCAGTGGTGGCGGCAGGAAGCGCCTGGGCCACCAGAGAGAGCGTAAGACCGAGCAGGGCGGTTACGGTAATGTTGCGGTTCATGGTTCCTCCGTTGCCTTCAGGCATGTCCGGAGCGTACGGGGGACCCAATGGCTGACGCGTGACACTGGACGCTCCGTGAGCCTCCACTGGGACAGGGCGACAGGTAGACCCCGGGGGATGAAGGGCATTTCAGCCCGAGACTGTCACCATGCAGCCACGCCTAAGTAAGCGCTAAAAGGGCGTGAAGCCCAGATCGGGTTCAGATCTGGGCTATGGAGTGGGGTCTGCTACCCACACCTCCCCTCGACACGGGAGACGCCCGTGCGAAGCACCGAATATTGGAATGGCCTCATGCCTCCCGATGAGGTCATGAGACGCTGTCGCTCGACGGCTTGAGCACGGAGCAAACGCTGTTTGAACCGGGGGGCAGAAGTCATTTTTGCTGATCCTGCTTCCGAATCTAGTGCGCCATGTTCGTGGTGGGTCCAGCTGGCACCAGTTCCGGACAACATTTTTCAGCCATCTCCCGGCACGTACCTTCCAACCACGCTCAACGAGCGAAGGAGGCAGGACATGAAAGCACACACCAAAAAGACCGGTCTGATCGCCGCACTGCTGCTGTCGGTGACACTGAGCGCTTGTACGGAGACTGCGTCCACACCGCTGCCCACCCCACCCACCAGCCCGGTGCCCGGGCCCACGGTCCCCAGCGATCCCACCCCACCGACCACTCCATCACCCTCGCCCACCTACGGCTACATCACA
>NZ_JACHFL010000061.1 GCF_014201875.1 Deinococcus humi
CCCCCAATGTCCTTTTGATCACAACGCCCGCAAAACCGGCTTTGGCCAGGATCACCTCACGCCCGGGATCGAGCAGCAGGACGACGTCTGGTACCTGCGCTCTTACGCCGCTGTGCGGCAGGTCTTGCGCGACGCGGAACACATTCGCCAGGGCGCTTCCACGGACAATGTTCTGGTGACCCGGCTGCGTCCGTCCGTCATTTTCCAGGACGGCGAGGCCCACCGCGAGCAGCGAACCGCCATCGCCAACTTCTTTACGCCCAAGACCGTGCAGGAAAAGCATCATGCCTTCATCGATCACCTGACCGAGCGCCTGATGGTGCGGCTTACGCGCGCTGGAAAAGCAGACCTCAGCGTCCTGAGCATGGAACTGGCCGTGGAGGTGGCCGCCCGCGTGGTGGGCTTGACCGACTCGCTGCGTCCCGGCATGGACCGCCGCATTGACCAGCTGCTTTCTGAGAGTGACATTGCCGCTGGCGTTCCTGGCGATCTGACAGGCCGTGTCCGGAACCTGGCGCAGCAGGTCAAGGGCCTGCTGCGCATGTCGAATTTCTACCGCCTGGATGTCCGTCCCGCCATCCTGGCCCGGCGCAAAAAGCCGCAGCAAGACGTGATCAGTCACCTGATCGGCAAGGGGTACAACGACCTGGAAATTCTGGTGGAATGCTTAACCTACGCCACGGCAGGTATGGTCACCACCCGGGAGTTCATCTGCGTGGCGGCCTGGCATCTGCTGGAGAATGAGGAACTGCGGCGCGATTACCTGAGCGGCGAACGCAAAGAGCGTCACTTGTTGCTGCACGAACTGCTGCGCCTTGAACCCGTGGCCTCGACCCTGTGGCGGCGGACAGAGAGCGAAGTCAGCATTGAGCACGACGGAATGATCCACCACATCCCAGAAGGCTCCCGCATGATCCTGGACATTCGTACGGCCAACGCCGATCCAGCGGTGGTGGGAGAGGAGCCGCTGGCAGTGTGTCCGCATCGCCCGCTGCCTCGTGGCGTGCAGGCGCAGGTCTTGAGCTTCGGCGATGGAGCGCATCGCTGTCCAGGGGCCTTTCTGGCCATTCACGAGAGCGATGTCTTTCTCCATCGTTTGCTGGCCTTACCGCTTCGCATGACGAGCACGCCAGTCATGACCTTCAACCGGATGCTGATGAGCTATGAAATACGCGACTTTGGTGTGGAGCTTGA
>NZ_JACHFL010000062.1 GCF_014201875.1 Deinococcus humi
TAAGTAGATCGCGAATAAGAAGTAGAATTAGGGATGGGTCGTCCCGCACGACAGATCGAGATCAGCGAAGCCGCCGACCAACAGCTCCATGCACTGGAGTTCAATGTGCATGTCCACCCGAAAGTGCGATTCCGTGCGACCCTACTCCGCCTGCACCGCGCGGGATGGACCGTCGCACAACTCGCGCAGCACTTTGAACGAAATCCTCAAGCAGTCCACAACGATCTCACCCGGTTTGAACAGCACGGTGTGCTGGGGCTTGCCGATGGGCAAGCCCCAGGGAAGCCATTGCTGGTCACACCGCAGATGGAACAGTTCCTGCGCGAGAAACTGCGTGAAGATCGCTTCTGGACGGCCGCCCTGTTGTGTCAGGCAGTGGCTGAACAGGTCCACGTGCGGGTCAGCCCACGGACTATGACCCAGCATCTGCACCGTCTCGGCTACACCTGGAAGCGGGCGAGGTACTCGCCCGCCAAAACCCTGGAGCCGGCGGTGCAGCACGAACACGCCGCGTCCATCGAGACGTTAAAAAGGGGGCATTGGACGGCAAACTCCGCTTAAGCTTTCTGGATCAGACCGGATTGGGTCTGATGCTCTCGATCGGTGCGACCTGGACGCCTCGGGGCTCGGGCTGTCAGTTTGAGATCCCCACGCGGTGGGGATCGAACGGCCGGATCAACCTGATGGGCTGTCTCACCCTCGACAGCGCCGTGACCCGTTTGGACGTGCGGGAACTGAACGGGAACTGCACCGGCGAACAGGTCATTGAGTTTCTCGACACCTTCGCCCAGCGCTGTGATCCACAGCGCTGGACCGTCGTCGTTCTGGACAATGCGCCCTTTCACAAGGGCGCAGCGCTGCGTCAGCGAATCCCGCACTGGGAGACCCTGGGCTTATATCTCCGGTATCTGCCGCCCTACGCGCCAATGTTGAACCTGATTGAGGCCGTCTGGCGACGACTTAAGGGATTTTTGCTGCCCAGGCGCTGCTATGACACTGTCGCCGAATTGCGCAAGGCCCTCTACGCGGCCTTAACGGTTCTGGACGCTCAATTTATCTAAAAACTATTCGCGATCTACTTA
>NZ_JACHFL010000063.1 GCF_014201875.1 Deinococcus humi
GACCAGTTGTTGAAGCGTGCCCGCCCGAAGTAGTACGTCGGCGCGCAGGACAGCGAGAAATTGCCCCAGCGCTCGACGTACATCAGCGTGGTGGCGATCTTGAAGACGCTGCCGGGGTTGTACGCCTGCACCACGCGGTTGCTGGTCACGGCGTCCAGCGCAGCGTCCTTGCGGTTGGGGTCAATCGCCCAGTTCTTGGCGACGGGATCGGGGCTGGGCACTCGCGAGAACCAGTTGGGATCGTAGGCCGGGCTGGAGGCCATCGCCAGCACCTGGTTGGTGCGTGGATCGATGGCGATCACCGCGCCGCGCGTGAAGGGTTCCGGAGGCTTGCCGTAGTGCTTGCGGCCCTCGTTTACATCGGCCAGTCCCTTGCGCAGGGCATCCTCGGCGGCACGTTGCAGGCGGCTGTCGATGGTCAGAACCACGTCCTGACCACGGGTGCCCGGATCGATCACGCGTTCGGTAAGTGGGCGGCCCGTCGCCGTGACCTCGCGCCGCAGCACGCCGTTCTGGCCTTCCAGCGTCTTTTGCAGGCTGTATTCCAGCCCGGAGCGGCCCACCAGATCCCCGACGGTGTAACCGTCCTCCTCCACCTGTTTCTGGGTGGCCTCCTGCACGTAGCCCAGCAGGTGAGCGGCCATCTTGCCCTCCGGGTAGATGCGCTCGACGCGCTCACGCAGTTCCAGGCTGGGGATCAGGACGGTGTATTCGTAGAGGGCCGCCAGTTTTTCCTGCGGCACGTTGCGGGCCAACATGGTTTCGGTTTCCTTCTTGAAATCCGGTTCGCGGGGTTGCCCATCTTTCAGGGCATCCGGCTTGATACCCGCCAGGTACACGATCTTGTCCCAGGCAGGAATGGCCTCACCGCGCTCGGCGGCCCTGCGCCCGGTGTAGACCAGATCGACGGCCAGTCGGTTGGTGGCGAGCAGCACGCCGTCGCGGGTACGGATCTCGCCGCGCAGGGCACGGATCACCTCATCGCGCTGGAAGTTGCTGGCCGACTGCACCGCATACTGGCTGTGTTGCGTGACCTGCAGGGT